>NZ_CP053909.1 GCF_013256625.1 Hymenobacter sp. BRD128 | reverse complement strand
CCATTCCCGCCATCGGGGCGCGGGTCCACGCCTACATGAATGGTTTCGGGGTGGGCACCGTGCGGCACTACTTTCACGCCGGCGGCTTTTTAGGCGTCATTGTTGCGGTAGACGAGCTGCCCGAGTGGTTTGTCAAGCAGAACCCCGGCATCACGTAGGGCCATTTTTTCGGCCGGGAGCTGGAGCCCTACGAGCAGCGGCCACCGTCCGGGGCAGCGCTGGCGCAGGCGGCCTAAAGTAGGCAATTGGGGCCGTGGGGGAAAAGCTCACGGTCCCCTTTTTTCTTCTTAATTTGTATTAAATACGTGTATAAAATACAACTTTAGGGCCACTTTCGGCGTTTAATAGTGAGAAGCAACCCTTAATAACCCCCTCAGTATGTCGGAGATTCTGACCGCCCCCACCGCTGACCACGTAGCCGCCGCGCCCGCGCAACTGCTACGGCTGCCCCTCTCGGCCATCAAGTTACCCAAAAACTACCGTCAGTCGATGGACAAGGCCGCGCTGGCCGACCTGGCCGCCAGCTTGCTTAGCCAGGGGCAGCTACAGGCCGTAACGGTGCGCCCGCTGCTGGGCGACGAGGCCAGCGCCGAGTTCTCGCACGAGCTGGTATTTGGCAACCGCCGCTTTGCCGCCCACGAGCTGGCCGGGCTGGCGACCATTACCGCCGCCGAGCGCCTGCTGACCGCCGAGCAGGCCGAGGAATTGCGCCTCGTTGAGAACGTACACCGCGAGAACCCCCACCCAGCCGACGAGGCTCAGGCCGTGGCGAAGCTGTTGGAAAAGGGCGAAAGCCGCGCCGAGGTTGCCGCCCGGCTGGGGAAGTCGCCCCGGTGGGTAGCCCAGCGCCAAGCCCTGGGGCTGCTACTGCCGGAGTGGGCCGAGGCCCTACGCAAAGACTTACTGGCGCTGAACGCGGCCGAAGAACTTTCGCGCTGGCCCCACGACGTGCAGAAGCGGGTACTCGAACGCTACCCCCACCAGCAGAAGCTAACGCTCGAATCGGTAACGTGGGCCGTGCGCGACGAACACCACAACCTGAGCGCCGCCCCCTGGCAGCTCACCGACCCCGACCTCGTGCCCACGGCCGGGGCCTGCTTCGGCTGCCCCAAGCGCAGCAGCTGCGTAAAGGAGTTGTTTGCCGAAAACGCGGTGGGCAAGAAAGACCTCTGCCTCGATAAGGCTTGCTGGGCCTCCAAGCTCGACGCCCGCATTACCCAACTACTGGCCGAGCGCAGCACCGACGACCAACCCGCCATTCGCATTAGCCACGGCTACAGCGGCGGCGAGGCCAAGCAAGCGCTGCCCCTGTCGCGCTATGAGGTGGTAACGAAGAAAAAAGGCGCTATTCCCGCCGTGCTGGTCGATGGCCCCCACGCCGGGCACGGCCGCTACATCAAGCTCATCGGGGAGGTGCTGACGGTGAGCGTGGGCGGGCAGCCGATTTTCGCCACGACCCCCCAGCCCAGCCGGGGGAGCAGATGAAGGAAACCCGGCGCAAGAAGCTCACGAAGGAAGCCCGTAAAATCGTGCTGGCCGAGCGCATGACGGGGCTGCTGAATGCCCCGGCCGCTGAGGCCCGGCCCTTCGTGTATGGCTTGCTGGTCGAGATGATTACCCAGGAGCTGATTCACCACCGGGTACTTGATGCCGGCATCCTGAGCGGCTTGCAGGCAACCTGGCAGTGGGGCACCCCGCCCGAAAAATTCGGGGTCGGGGGTACGCACAACTGGGTGCAGGAGCAGATTCGCGCCAGTGCCCCGAATGAGGACACCCAGCGCCTGGTTTTCCTGCTGCTGTACGTCACCATCAACCGGGAAATCGGCAGCGAGCACAGCGACCAGCAAACCTCGCTGGCCCAGCGGTTGGCCTTGCCCGCGCTGCTGGCCGACCTCGAAACGGCCACCGCCGCGCAGGTTGCCAAGCAGTACGATACGACCACCTTCTGGCGCCTCAAACAGGCGGCCTAGCGGCCCCCACCCCCCGGCCCCCGTCGCCGGGGGGTGGCAGGCCCCGGCCGGGGCGGCTTTTCCCCACGGCCCTACCTGGCTTTTGTTGCCGCGGGGCGCGCCCGCCCCGCGTTATTTCCTTTCAGTATGGTTAGCATTGCCGCCCAGCTCACGACCGAGCTAGGGGGTTCTTGTTGCAAAAAGGTTATTTATACGTTAAGCGCTTTATCAAAAAGGGTGGCTCGGAAAAGTTCCTAAAAGGGCGATTCCAAGCACCTGAGCGGGGTCAGACAGGTCTATCAAAAAGAAAGCTTCTTTTTGATGGGACTCGACTTCACTATTGGCAATGAGCGATAAATCAATTGCTTAACTATTTAATGTGCAAGCCGGTCCTTTTGGATACTGTTGAAACAAGGACCCCAGTATACCGTAAGATAATAAACACCGCGATGGGTTATGAGTCTTATCGAAACGATTGCTACTGGCTTACGTGACCTTATGTCGAAATGCCCCCACGTCGTAGCGGGTACCAAAGCGATAGTTAACGGGAGGGGGTAATGGAACTACTTAAACCAGAAGAAGAGCGTGAACTCGTGCAGCGACTGTACGCTCGGGATGAAGTAGCGATGGCCCTCTTTTATCAAAAATATCGACAAGCTTTGCGCTTGACTATTTGGCGTATTGTTCGTCAAGATGACTTAACTGAGGATGTGCTTCAGGAATGCATGCTCAAATGCTGGGTAGCTTTTCCCACCTACGATGCCAGCAGGGGTCGACTATTCACCTGGGCGTCGAATATTGGCCAGAATCTGGCCATTGACCTCTTACGTAAGCAGCGCCGGAGAGCCCTGCGCACCCTGACCCTATCCGAAGAGCTAGCAACCACGCAAGTTGCCCTAACAACTTTTCACCCCGAGCATATCGGCGTTCGGGAGTGGGTGGCCTTACTGCTGCCTACTGACCAGCAGCTGATTGACCTTCTGTACTTTCAAGGCTACACGCAGGTGGAAACGGCGGAAGAACTGCAAGTTCCCTTGGGCACCGTAAAATCACGGTCCCGGCGAATTATTCGTATGCTATCCAGAATAGTAACTTGATTTTGGGGGTTATTAAACGGCTAGGGGAAATTTCCGACTCAGGGGTCCAGACCGGCTTTTCACTCTTCCCTTATTGTTAAGTACTCCCCTGTCTTGCTTCCATGGGAATTATTGAAACCGACGACGCGGGCCTGCGACAACTCGTCCACGAACAGTCGAAAGCGATTGCCATGTTCACCGCCGCTAACTGCGCGACCTGTGCGCAGCTGCGGCCCATTTTTGCGCTGTTCGCCACCAACAAAGCCTACGCGGGCATTACGTTTCTGCACCTGCGTGCCGACCAGAACCCGGTGGCCAAGCAATCCCTTCAGCAGCAGCACGCACCTTTTTTCGTTTCCTATGACCAGGGACGCTTGTTGCCCGGCGATACCTTGCACACCGAACACCAACTGCGGGCCATGCTGCACACCCTGCACCACCTCGCCTAGTAGCTGCGCCTTACGCTACTTCTTGCCAAGTGGGCACTTCCGCGTGCGTGGCAGGGGAAGTGGAACGAACCGGTTCCACCAGGTCCCCCGACGCAGAAACCGACGTTTTCGCCAGCGCGGGGCGAGGAGCCATCGTTTCATTCCGGCCCCGGTCGCCCTGGGCATGCCAGCGGGCCACGTCTTGCGGGGTGTAGGGGGCCCAGACGCCCTCCCGAAAAAAGGCCAGGCAGCAGAAAAGCAACCCGAACAACACGCATAAACTCATGGCAAACGACTGGGGGCTAGCTCCAGCTTGGGAGCAGATGCGGGGGTGTACCGCGTAGCCCTGGGAAAAGTTGCGGCCTTTTGGACGGCTTGCGTTATCTTTGAACACCTGCCAGGCAGTGGATTGCCTAGCAACAGAAGGAGAACGGCTCTAAAAGGGCGGTTCTCCTTCGTCTATTTAGAACGGGCCGGTTTACCGACTACTATATGACGTGGCTTGAAGTAATGCTGTGCGGGCTCCTGCTGGCAGCAGTTGGGCTGGCCGTGGCCGCCCACCGGCGCTACCTGGCCTTGCAGCGCAAACACAAGGTCTTGCAACGCCTCTATGAGAAGGCCGACCAGCAGTTAAGCACGTTGTGGAACAGCAAAAAGCCGTAAATCGGGAGCAGCACTGACGCTATTTCAGTAAGTGTTGGTAAACAAATAGAAGAAAATTTTCGCCTCGACCACTAAACAGCTTAACTACTGCCAATGAAAACCTCAATGCGCCGTAAGGGTAGCATGAGGCAATAGTGTTATTCGTCCCGGAAGAGTAGTAAAAGCGGCTAGCGAAAATGAGCGTTTTCGCTATAAATTTATTTATTGAATAGTGAAAGCCTTGATAGTCATGCAATTGGATGGCTGAGTTGGGTGATTTTAATTGGTTTACCTTCCCCTAAAGCTGCCTGGCAGCCCGTTGCTAGCGCTGGCCGGAGACCATTTCCGGAAACCCAACTTTCGTGGGGCCGTTTCCCTTGGTAGTATCTCCGTTAGCCTATGGCCCCTGCCGCCCCCGCGCCCCTTGCCGCTGCCGCCTTTCCCGAAGGCCTGTTACTGCCGCTGCTGGCCGTTTCGCTTAGCGGCGTCAAACTGCTGAGCCCGCTTTACGACCCGGCCGGCGCCCTCGACGACTTTGCCCTTGAGTACCTCAACCCTGCCGGCCAGCGCATGACCGGCCTTTCGGAGAGGCCCGGCATCCCCCTGCGCACCTACTTTCCCCACGCGCTGGCCGCGGGGCTCGTGGCCTTCTATCGGCGCGTGTTTGAAACCCATCGGGCCGACACGTACGAGGGGAACTACCAGGCCGACGGCCGCGCTAATTATTTTCGGTTTTCGGCCCGGCGCCACGCCAACTGGCTCGTGGTCAGCTTCACCGACATTGCCGGCCAGCCCTCCACCCCGGTCGAGCAGACCCGGCGCGCGGCCGCCGCCCGCGCCGGACTCTACCAGGTGTTTGCGGAATCGCCGGCCCTCATTGCCATTCTGCGCGGGCCCGAGCACCGCTACGAGTACTTCAACGGGGCCTACGAGCGGCAGTTTGCCGGCCGCCAGCTCCAGGGTCGCCCCGTGGCCGAAGCCCTGCCCGAAGCCGCCGCCCAGGGGTTCGTGGCCCTGCTCGACCGCGTGTACCAGACCGGCGAAACCTACTTTGGGCAAGAGCTGCCGCTCGCCCTCGACGGGCCCGACGGGGCACCGGCTGAACCGACATACTACAACCTCACGTACCAGGCTTATCGCGAAGACGGCCAGACGGTGGGCATCTCCGTGTTTGCCTACGACGTGACCAGGCAGGTGCTGGCCCAGCAGGAGCGCGAGGCCCAGCGCCGGCAGCTGCGCGAGCTGTTCGAGCAGGCCCCGGTGGCCATCGCCGTCTTCCGCGGCCCGCGCTACGTCATCGAGCTGGCTAACCCCACCGTGTGTGCCCTGTGGGGCCGCACCCCGGCCCAGGCGCTGCACACGCCGCTGTTCGAGCTACTGCCCGAAGCCGCCGGCCAGGGCTTCGAGCAGCTCCTCGACGAGGTGATGGCCACGGGGGTGCCCTACGTGGCCCACGAGCTGCCGGCCCTGATTGACCGCGACGGCCGCCGCGACACCGTGTACTGGAACTTCGTGTACCAGCCCCTGCACGAGGGGACGGAGATAAGTGGCGTGACCGTCGTGGCCACCGATGTGACTGACCAAGTAACGGCCCGGCAGCAGGTGCAGGCCCTCAACCAGGAGCTGACCTCAGCCAACGAGCAGCTCACCCGCACCAACGTAGACCTCGATAACTTCATCTATACCGCCTCCCACGACCTCAAAGCCCCCATCACCAACATCGAGGGTCTGCTCTACCTGCTGCGCGCCGAGCTGCCGGCCGACGTGGCCCAATCCGAGTACGTGGCCCCGGGCCTCACGCACCTGTTCGACGCCGTCGAGCGCTTCAAGCGCACCCTCAACCACCTTACCGAAGTCTCCAAACTCCAAAAGGAGCACGCCCCCGCCGATACCGCCGTGGACCTGGCCGCCGTGGTCGAGGGCGTGCGCCAGGACCTGGCCCCGCAGCTGCGCGACACCGACGCCCAGCTGCGCGTGGCCGTAACCGGTTTGCCGCCCGTTCGTTTTGCCGAAAAAAATCTGCGTTCCGTGGTGTACAACTTACTCAGCAACGCCCTCAAGTACCGCCACCCCGCCCGCCGCCCCCACGTCGACGTGCAGGCCCACGCACAGGCGAGCTTTACGGTGCTGGAAGTGCACGACAACGGGCTTGGGATTGAGGCGGCCCACCTGCCCCGGCTCTTCACCATGTTCCAGCGCTTCCATACGCACGTTGAGGGCACCGGCATCGGCCTGTTTATGGTCAAGCGCATGGTAGAAAACGCCGGTGGGCACCTCGAAGTCCACAGCCAGCCCGGGGCCGGCACATCCTTTTTTGTTTACCTGCCCCACGCCCCCGGCCCCCCGGCCGCGTGACCTGTTTCTTTCCCGCTCCTGCGCTCATGGCCACTATTTCCTGTACGCTACTCGTCGACGACGACCCCACCGCCAATTTTCTGAACCAGGCCCTGTTGCGACGCTTGGCCATCACCGACAAGGTGCTCGTGGCCGGCAACGGTCGGGAAGCCCTCGACCTGCTGCGCACCCACTGCGAGCAGCCTGCTTCCCCACCTGCCCGGCCCTCGTGCTGCTCGACATGAAAATGCCCGTCATGAACGGTTTTGAGTTTCTGCAAGCCTACGCTCAGCGCCCGCCCACCGATAACCCAGCTGTAATTATCATCATGCTGACCACCTCGCTCAATCCCAGAGACGTCGCGCTAATGCAGGGCCTGCCCATCGCCGGCTACCTGACCAAACCCCTCACTACCGAAAAAATTGAGCAGCTGGTGCAGCAGCATTTTCACGGCGCTACGCAGTAAGTAGGCGGCTTTCGCCGTTGGAAATTCTTAGGGTGTTGTTAAACAACTAAGGGGTAAACCCCCGACTCCGGCGCACAGCTGCCCCGGCCCGTACTGCGGCGCGATAGGGGCGGGCGTAGACCGCCTTTTACCGGGTTATCTTCCCGGTGGGCACCGCTTACTGCCGTCTGCTGGGAATAGTTGGCTTCGGAGACTGGGCTATAAAGGCTTGCGGTTAACTTCCCTTCGGGAGATTGCTACGGCTAGTCAGGTCGGTCCCAAACGCGAAGATACGATGCCCGGTGCCGGGGCCCACGCGGGCTGAGCCAGGTTGGTTAAGCAGTGGGCACTTGGCCGAGAAGCCTTGCCGGGCGAGCAGCTAAGAGAACGGGGGGCGTGCTTTAGCGGGCGGCCGGTAGTCAAGGTAGTGGCGGCCTTAAATTTGTATTTTATACTTGTATTATTTTGCGCGCTACCTTTGCGCCGCCCGTTCTCCTACCCGTTCTATCCGCTATCCCGTATTCAACGCCTATGCCTACCCCTTCCGCCAAAGCCGCCCGGGCCGAGCCGCCCGTGCTGCCCTCCCTCAATGAGCTGGTTGATGCGCAGAAACTTACGCACACCGGCATTAACAGTCAGCTGCACCTGAATCAGCGCACGCTCAAGCACCGCCTGGAGGCGCCGTGGCTGTTCAACGTGGTCGAGTTAACGAAGCTGGCCCGGCTGCTCCAGCTCCAGCCCGGGGACCTCTTCAGCCTGGTGAGAGCCCTGGCTGAGCGCAACGGCGAGTTTAACCCGGATAGGGCCCCCATTGCGCGCCGGGCCGGCCGGCCCCGGCGCCCAAGCCCCCCGTGCCTACGCCCGACCACTAGCTGGCCGGGCTGATTGGCCCGGCGCCCGTGCGCGCGTCGAAAAATGCCTCTGCTTAGCAGAGGCTATTTTTGGCCTTAATATAATTCATTTTATGCACTAATTACGTATAATTTATGAACTTTCGGTTTCACCTTTGCGTACCTTTCCGGGCCACACCAGGCGCTGAAGCGTTTCCTTTCAATGTCTAAAATGACCATCACCAGAATGACGGCCGGTAGCCTGCTGGATGGCCTGCTGGCTATTTTCTCGCTCACCGCCACGGCGACGCCGGCGGAGGGGAACGCCGTGCAGGAGGTTGGCGTCAACGTGGCGACGCCGCTCGGTCCCGAGCAGCTGCGGCAGCTCCTCATGCTGAGCGAAATCACCCGCACCAGCTTTACGCTCCAGGCCGTGGCGTCGCACATTCGGGTGGCCTATTCGGCCCCGCCGTCCGCTCCCGCCGCCCCCGCACCGGGGCGAACCCCCAGCTAGCGTTCGCGACGATGGCAGCGAATACGACGATTTCGTGGGCCCGGCATACGGGCAACCTTTGGTGGGGCTGCCAGGAAGTGCACGCCGGCTGTGCTAACTGCTACGCCCGGGTGTGGGCCAGCCGGTGGGGTAAGTCCCTGTGGGGCCAGGGGGGGCGGCAGGTAATCAAGTCCGTGTGGGCCGACCTGGCCCGCTTCCAGCGCGAGGCGGCCGCCCTGGGGGAAGTGCACCGCGTGTTCGTGGGCTCGATGATGGACATTTTCGAGAAGCCGCACCCGCTGGTCGATGCCCAGGGCCAGCCCCTGGCCGGCGACACCGGGGCGCTGCGCACCCGCTTTTTTGAACAGGTGGTGCCCGCCAGCCCCAATCTGCAATTCCTGCTCCTGACCAAGCGGCCGGGCAACATTGCCAAGTACGTGCCGGCGGCCTGGCTGAGTCGGCCGCCGACCAATGTGCTTTACGGCTACTCGGTCGTGGACAAAGCCAGCCTGCGGGAGCTGGCCAAGCTCGTCGCCGTGCCCGGCCGGCGCTTTGCCAGTCTGGAGCCTTTGCTGGCTCCGCTCGACCTGACGCCCTGGCTGGGTCCGGCCGGGGTCGAGTGGGTAATTGTGGGCGGCGAGTCCGGCGCGGGCCGCTGCGCGCAGCGGCCCATTCAACCCTTGCACCCGGCCTGGGCGCGGGCCCTGCGGGCGCAGTGCCAGGCGGCCGGGGTGGCGTTTCATTTTAAACAACACGGCGAATACCAGGAAGTGCCGGCGGGCGCGCCCGCGCAGGCCGGCGACCGCTGGCTGCGGCTCGACGGCACGCTGGCGCCCGGGCCCGAGCCGGCACCGGCGGTGCGGGTGCGTCGGGTTGGGAGCCGGGAAGCGGGTCATCTGCTCGATGGCCAGCACTACCTCGGTTTTCCGGCGGCCTAGCCTACCCTGTTCCACTTCCCGCTTACTTGCTTACTTGCTGTGTCCGCTGCTCCTACCCCCGCCGCCCGGGCTATTCTAACCCAGGCGCTTACCCCGGTGTTGACCGGCGCCTATGAGGTTTACGTCCCGGCCCAGCTGGGCCGGCTGTATTTTGCCGACCACCCGGGGCAGGTGCTGGAGCTGCTGGAGGCGCTGGTCGGCCTGGAATACGGGCGCCACCGGCAACGCGACCCGCAGGGGCGGGCGCTGGCCAGCCGGGTGGCCCGGGAGCCCGGGCTGCTGCTGCGCGGCGCGCGCGGGGAAGCCGAAATCTACGCGTGCCGCGCCCGCGCCCGGCCCCTTTTTCAAGTGGGCGATTGGGTGCATTTCTTTAACCTCTCGACAGCCTACCAAATTGTCGGGATTGGTTTGTACGAGGACCCCCGGCGCCTGGGGGGCACCACTTGGGCGTATTACTACGCCGGGGCAGCCGGGGCGGGGCGGCCGATTACCGAAGCGCAGACGATGGCCGCCGCCCGTACCTAAAAAGGCGGCGCCGACTACCTTTCGGCAAATTAGCTGCCCTTAATGGATTCCCCCCTCCCTCGCGTACCCAGCGTTGCGTTTCAGCTGCCCTTAACCCACGAAGTCCGCCGAGTCACCTCGTTCACCGAGCTGCTCCGGCTGGCCGGCACGCGGGTCGCGGTGGGCAAGGCCTGGGGCGTGGCCTTGCGCACCTATGACCGCCGTAAGCAGGACCCTGGCAGCCTGACCGTTGCGGAAGTGCAAAAGCTGGCCGTCGTGTTGGCCGTCAATGAGCTTGACTTGTTTGCCGTCGTCAGTGCCAATGCCCGGGACCGTGCCGCCGCCGCGGCTCCTTAGTAAAGCGCCTCGAAAAACTCCAGCTCCAAAAAGCCGGCTTGCGGGCGCATGCCCCGGGGGTGGTGGGTGCGGCCCTGGAGCGGGTTATGCGTCTGGTTGAAATTCGCGGTCTTAAAATCCTTGTCGTAGGAGATGTAGTAGCGACCGGCCACGATGCTGCCGCGCTGCAAGCCCGCGTTTACGCAGGGACGGCCCAGGGCCAGTTTTTCCGCGCACAGCGTTACCGTTTCGTAGTCGGCCAGCAGTTTTCCGAGGGCATCGTACACGTAAACCCGCGGCTTTAGTAGGGGGCGCTCCGCCGGACGGGTAGGAGAATTGGAAGGTTTCATGCGTGGATAAGTCGGTCGTTTTAGCGAGTAGAAAGAGCACTATCGGCGCACAAAGGAAATTAGAAACTTCATTAAAACTTGTCCAGTTGAGCAAACTTATTTCGCTCACTCCCTTTTGTCAATGTCACAGAATCGCCCTTCTGTGGCCGATAACTTATGACATAAGATATTTAAAGACAGTTTATTGATACAAGTAATGTATAAATAAGATAATTAAAAAGTGGTTTAGTGCAACTTATAAAATCGGCCTCGCTGTCCTTTTTTGCGCTTTACGTGCCCCGCACCTTTGTTCTGTCGAAACGCAGCCTGCGGCGAACGGCCGCCTTCCTCCCCTTTCGGAGGTAGGGCGGGCCGCCGGTGGCCGCAGCCGCATCAGCTGCGCGTTTGACAGTGAGTGGCCCCTGCCGGCGAAGCGACTACTTCGGTTGGCCAGGTTACTCACTTTCCTGCTCTGCCACTTCTTACTCTTCGTCATCCCCGCTGGCGTACTTCTTAGGGTGTTGTTAAACAAATAGGGGAAAACCTCCGACTCAGCCCTGTCTGGGTTTAGCTGGCGGTTGCCAAGCGGCAATCAGGTCCATGTCAAACGGGGCTTCGGCCGGCAGGGGCTGGTCGGAGAAGTCGTACTCGCCGTGCAGGTTCACGTGGCGGTAGGAGAGCACGGCGAAGGGCGAGAGCGTGGCCAGCGTAGCGGCCTGCTGTTCGGGCGGCAGCCGGGCCAAGTGCTGAGAGAGGTGCAGGTAGTTCCAGCAGATGATGGCGTTCATCAGCAGGCGCTTGCAGGTTTCGGCCACCAGCTGCTCGGAGCGGGTGGCGGCGTGAAACTCCTGGTTGCGCCCGTGCCAGACGGCGTGGGCCAGCCGGTGGGCGCTTTCGCCCTTGTTGAGCTGCTTCTGGATGCGCTGGCGCAGCTCCACCTGGTCAACGTAGCGCAGCAGGAACTCGGTTTTGACGAGCCGGCCCAGTTCTTTCAGGGCCCGGTAAAGCGGATGCTGGCGGGCGTAGGAGTTGAGCCGGCCGAACAGGCGGGAGGCCTCGCTATGGCGCAGCTTTAGCGTGACCACGAGGCGTAGCACCTCGTCCCAGTGGCGGGCAATGCGCTCGGGGTCGAGGCGCGCGTCGGGCAGCAGGGTTTGCCCCAGCTGCCGATGAGTGGCCACGGGCTCCCAACTGTAGAGTTGCTGATTGGTGAGCTGGCGGATGCGCGGCTCGTAGGCGATGCCCAGCATCCGGGTCACGGCGAAGATGACTTCCGTGTAGCCGTGCGTGTCCGTGGAGTGGACGTCGGTGGGCCGCACGGCGTGGCGTAGCAGGCCTTCCAGCAGGTGGGTGGCTTCGCGGTCGGCGGCGCTGAACACGGTCGAATCGAAGACGAGCAGCGTTTCGTCCACGTAAGAGTAGGCCGTCAGGCCGCGGCGGTTGCCGAAGTACTTGAACGAGGCGCTGCTGCCGAGCGAGTCCACGGCCAGGTCGTATTTCTGCCCGTCGCTGCTGCTGTGCAGCACATCGGGCGAGAGACGAAAGGCCTCGCGCAGGCGCAGCTGGCGGGTAAAGTTTAGAATCAGCTCGTTGGCCTGGCGCAGGTTGTCGAGCGTGAAATGGGTGCTGGCCAGGCGCTGCAGGGCGGCCTCGTCCACCTGCGGCGCGACCTGGGCTAGGCGGCGCAGGCCCAGGTTGCAGCCCAGCCCGACCAGCGCCGCCAGCAGTTGCGACAAGGGCGGGGGCGTGCGGGCGTGTTTGCTGGGCAGCGAGCCAAAGGCCGTGTCGAATTGGGTGAGCCGGGCCACGCTGGTGAGCACCTCGCGCAGGGGCACCACCCGGTGGCGGGGAAACAGGTGCGCCGGCAGGCGCGGCTGCTCGGCCGGCAACCGGGGGTCGTGAGCCGGTAGCGCCCGGCCGGGGTGCGGTGCGCGTGCGGGTTGTCGGTCCCGCCCAGGTGGGCGTTCGTGGCGGCAAACTGGGCCTGCAACTGCGCTTGAAGGGTAGCCTGCACCGTGGCAAAGTCGCGCCAGGCACTCAGGCCCGCCTGTTCGAGCAGGGCTTCGCGTTGCCGGGCCCACTGCGCGGCCGGCAGCAGGTAGTGCTCAAAGGCCCGGTACTGGTAGCAGCAGGTGAAGTTGAGCTGGCCGGACTTGATGGCCGTGGCCATCTCCAGAAACAGCAGCGCTTTGTAGAGCGAGGGGCGCAACCGGCCTTGCGCATCAAGGACGTAGCCGCGTTGCGTGAGCGAGAGAAAGTCCAGCGGCACCTGCGCGCCCAGGTGCCCGTCATGCTGCTGGTAGTAGTGCACGGCCCGCCACAGGTCGGCGCGGGTGGTCGCCTCGTCCACGACCAGCGCTTTGACCAAGGCCCCGAGCTTGGTTTGCAGGCGCAACGACGCCCCGGCCAACGCCTCGTGAAACAGCGCCTCGCCCGCCTGCTGCTCGGTGGCCCGGCGCAGCTGCTCCAGCTGCTGGTGGTCTTCGCTGAGCTGGGCGGCCGTGGCCTGGTGGCGTTGCAGCAGCGCGTCGATACGGGCGAGCTTCTGCTCCGCTGGTACGTCGGGGGCATCGACCAGGGCCCGAATCTGGGTCAGGGCCTGCAGGTGCCGGTAGCCCCGGCCCGCGACCTGGCTGGTGAGCTGCTGCGTGGCGGTGCGTTGCTGATAGAGCGTTTCCTTGACCTGCTCGCGGCACTGGTTGACGGCGCTGGTCACCGTGTGCAGCAGCGTGTCGACCAGGGCATCGCCCAACTCGTAGTACTGGTGCACCACGAAGCTGAGCAGGTAGAGGTAGCGCCGCTCGTCGCGCCGGTAGAGCTGCGCGGCCTGGGCCCGCAGCACGTACTCGGCGTAATAGGTGATGGCCTGGTCGGAGAGGCGCAGCCGTTGCCAGAGCGGCTGCAGCTGCTCAAAGAGCTGCCGCAGGGACGCGAAATGGGTGACCCGTTCGCGGATTTCGCCGGCCCGTAGGCCTTGGTGGATGCGCTTGAGAAAGGTGAGTGGGTAGCGCCGGTCCGCGTCCGTTTCCCCGGCGGCGGTTTCGTTGGGGTCGTCGGCGGCCAGCAGGCGGTCCAGCAACCGCTGCTCGCCGGGGTGCAGGTGCTGCTGCAAGCGGTGGAGCAGCCGTTTCTCGAACGCGAGCAGGGCCCGCGTAATGACGTCGGCCAGCGTGTAATAGGTGGGCAGCTCCAGCCGGTGCTCGTGCAGATACAGCACCAGGTAGTCGAAGACCGCCGCGGGCTTCAGGTGCTGGCTGCTCAGGCGCAGGGCTTCCTGATACAAGCGCTCCGTCGCGGCCGCGTCAAACCGTACAATGCCCAGGTGCTCGCAGATGAACTGCTGGTGGGCGTAGTACCGGGCATCGGCGTAACGCAGCGGGTCAAAGTCGTCGGGCCCCAGCCCCAGCTGCCGGGCTACGTACACCACATCGGCCGCGTGGTAGCGGGTGGCCACGTAGAAGCGCTGGCTAATCTGGAAGTAGCCCAGCTGCAAGACAAACCCGGCGCGGTTAGCGGGGGCCAGCATCCGCAGCAGGTGTGCATCCGCCCAATCCGGGACGGCGAAGACCCGCGCCTGCTCGGCCGCCGGCACCAGCGGGGGCTGCTCGTAGAGCTCGCGCTCCTTGCCCAAGTGAATCCGCAGGTGCGTGGCCATAGAGGGGGCAAAAACCGATGGACTTAACGACCGTTTTCGCTACCGGACAGTGATAGCGTTAACGTGCGTGTAAAGGTATCGAAAACCGGTACCTTTACGAGGCCCTTTTACCTTATCGCTAACCTGCCTCTTTTGCCCATGATTTTCGGCTACGTCCGCGTCTCGACCAGCGCCCAATCGGCCGAGAGCCAAAAGAGCCTCATCGCCCGCTACCTGGTCGAGCACCGCTGGACCCTGGACGAGTGGATTGAAGTTGAGATGTCCTCCCGAAGGACCGCCGGGCAGCGCCGCTTGCCCGAGCTGCTGGCCAAGGTCGCCGCCGGCGATACCGTTATCGTCTCCGAGCTTTCACGACTGGGCCGCTCGCTGCGCGAGGTGCTGGGCCTGATTGAGGAATTGATTCACCACAAGCGCTGCCGGTTGATTCTGGTCAAGCAGGGCCTGGACCTGGACCCGCAGAACCACCGCGACATGACCCACAAAATCCTGCTCACCATTTTTGCCATGCTGGCCGAGTTGGAACGGGACTTCGTTTCTGAGCGCACGAAAGAGGGCCTACGGTCCCGGCGCGAGCAGGGTATCGTGCTAGGCAAGCCCAAGGGCGTGGTGCAACGGTCCATGTATGATGCGGACCGCGAGCGCATCCTGCACCTGCACGCGCTGGGCGTGCCACTGGCCACTATCGTAGATGTGCACCTAAAATACGGTAAGTATCTGTCCTTGAAGAACTACTTAACCAAGCTTCAGCGGCCTCCAGCCCGAAATGCCCCTGTGTAACCGGCCGAGTCGGAGGTTTTACCCTATTTGTTTAACAACACCCTTCTTATGCAACACCTGTTCTTTCAAGTCGAAACCGATTACCGCACCGAGCTGCAAAAAATCGGCCGCGCAATCCCCCTGTTGCTGACGTGTGCGTTGATTTCTCCGTCCTGCCCCAGGCCCAGCGCCGGGCAATGGAGCACTTGCTGCGCATCGAGAATAAATTTCTTAACTACAACCGCAGCGATGGGGTGCCCGCCCACGACGCCCGAACGCTGCTAATGGCCCTGACGCGGGAAGCTTGGTGTGACCCCACCGGGCTGGGGCGGGCCTGGACCCCGGCCGCGCGCACCATCCTGCCCGATGGCCCGAACCGGCTGCTGCGGGCACTGCCCCCGCCCTATTTTGAAGCCCGGGAGTTGCGCGCGCTGCACCTGGCCTACAAGGGCCACGCCGACGCCGTGGTTAGCCTGGTGGTGGATGTGGATGAGCGGGTGCTGCTGCTGCTGGCCCTGGAGCGGGCGGAGCAGCTGGAGCAGGCTTCCCAGCGCGGCGCCTACCACCTGCCCACCCTGCTCAACAAGCTGGTGGGCCTGACCCTGCCCGAAGCGGACACCTTGTGGACGGCGCTGCAAACCGCTTGTTCGGCCCGGCTGCTGAACCCCGAGCCAGGCAGCCCGGAGCTGCTTGACACCCCTCTTTCCCTGTGCGAAGCGAAACCGGTCCCCGTGCCGGTCCGGCGGTAGCATAGAAACAAGCTATTTTTCGCTTGTTTTGCCAACTGAACGAACTTTGTCGTTCCCCACCCTTTACTTTGTGCGTAGGTTTACTAAAAAGGGGACCACAGCGTGGTCCCCTTTTGTAGATTCAGCGCTGCTCCGGCCCATCGGCCAGGATTTCCGCCAGAGCAGCTGATTACGAACGCATTTGATTGTTCTACGCGCGTATGGCAAATATACAGCCCATCTACCTAGATACCAATTTTTGCCGCGACCCACAGGTATTACGGAAGTGTTTCGGCCCCAATGTCGGGCTGCTCCTCGACCTGCTAGTGTTCGCGGCCGCCCGCACCCACGTGGCGGAGGGTAACCGCCGGCCGGAGCTGCTGCCCCCGGCCGGGCAAGGCCGCTGGATTCGCTTCCACACCAGTGATTTTTACCGCGAGTTCGGCTATAATCGCCAAACGCTGCTGGCGAAGCCTACCCCGCGCCTGGTGGCCCACGTCTTCGCCGGCGAGCGAAAGGCCGACCAGCCAGCCTACGGAAGCACGGTGCTCGAAACGACGCTCTTCAGCATGAGCAGCAACGTGCTGCGCTTTACCAAGCGCTACTACCAGCAGTTTGGGCCGGACCGCAAGGTGCAGCAGACGCTCACGGCGCTGCAAATCTTCCAGGACCTGCAAATCACGCGCGCCACCCGGCCGGGACTAGCCAATCTGGCAGCCGATGACGTGGATGGCCCCCCGCTGGGGCTGGACGAGCGGCCGGAGGAAAATGTCCCGGGGGCGGCGGACTTGTTTACCGACCTGCCGGCGCCCGCCCCGGCCGGGGGCGGAAGCTGGCCTCCGGGCCGGCCAAGTGTATCTATATTAGTTATTACCTGAAGGTGGGCGGCATCTTCATCCGCAATAATCACTACCGGCCGCAGCCGCTCGTGCTCGCGGACTACCTCTCGCTGCGCACGAGCGGCGTGACGGCCGCGACCGGCTTGACGGGCAAGGCCCGGCAGGGCCGCAGCTGCACCAGCAGCCGGCTGCTCTACTGCCGGCTGCTCTGGCGCTGGGGCGCCTGGCTCGGCGAGAGCACCAAGCACTTAAGTCAGCAGGAAGAACGCTTTGAGGACCTGTGCGACTTGCTGGGCTGGCAAGTCAGCAAGGTTTCGGCCGTGCGCCTGCACGCGCTGCTAACCAAGGTCTGCGCGCTGGCCAGCATTCCCTTCACCGCGCAGGTCAAACAGAGCAAGCAGCGCCTGGCCGTCAGCCGCGCCGCTGACGGGTCGCTGCCGGCCAGCTTCGTCGTGCTGCTTACGAAAAAGGTTGCGGGGCAACCCGCCCCGGCTGCCCCGCGCAGCCAACAGCTGGCCATGTCGCTGTAAGCCGGCTAACTTGCTCAGTACGAGCTACTTATTGGAGTATAAAATGGTATAAACGGGCGATTTTGCGCGATATACCATTTTATACTCTCTTCTTTTTCAGGTGGGCCAGCTTCCCGCAGCGGCGCCAGCGGCGGCTAACCGGCTGTGCCCGCCGCCGCCGCCGAAACGTGTCATACACTTGAAATTTAGCGTGTCATATACCTGAAACAAGTTGTCATAGACTGGAAACAAGTTGTCATACACCTGAAACGGTTGTCATAAACTTGAAACGGGAATTGTCATACACCGGATACTGGGTTGTCATAAACTTGAAACTGACTCCGCTTTAATGTTAAAAAAAAGAAAGAAAAAGGCCGTCGTTCCACCAGCCAGCCGATAGGCTTTCAGTGCGTCGTTCGGGTGGGTCGAGCCCCGCCAGAGGCCCAGCAGGGGCCATACGGCCCCGCTGCGCCCCGTTCGCGGCGCTTCGCATGGTGATGGACACTCATCAGGGTCGCGGCGCCTCAGGCGCCGCTAATAGAGGCGGCGGGCCAGGCGGACCACCCGCCAAAAAGCTACGCGCACCCGGGGCCGGGGACCGACCCACTGGGGTCAAATAGCCGACTCGCCGAGCCCAAGTCAGGCCGGTCCGGGAGGCCGCGCACAGCAGTACAAAAAAAGGGCAGTGGGGGGAAAGTGCGCGGGGGGAAAAAAATGTGCGCGGGGGGCATCTTATTGTAATAAATACACGTAATAAATACAAATAGTTCGTATCTTTAGGGCCTCACCAACCCAGCTAACCCCTCGCGCGTCATGAACACAACCCTGCTTAACCCGCTCACTACCATTACCCTGGCCCAGGCGCAGCGGCAGGCCACCGCGCAGCGCCTGAGCTACCGGGCCGCGCAGCGCGCGCGCCTGGTGGCTTTCCAGGAGTTCCGCGAGAGCTACTGCGACCTGTTCGACGCGGCCGACTGGCTGCATTATCAGGAAACGACCGGCTTGCACCTGGCCACGCTGCTGCGCTTCGCCCGCTACCAGTGCGTCGAGCAGCCGCGGCAGACGCGCTTGTTCGTGCGCCCGCCCCAGAGTGAGTGGTTTGAGCCCTACCACATGCGCCGGGGCTACGTCGAGGCCGACTACGCCGCCACCGTGGCCACCCCGCGCCTGCTGGATTACCTGCGCCAGCGCAACCCGGACTTTACCATCGTCGCGGCCCCCGACTGGCAGAGCGCCAACGCCGGCGCCGCCCCGGCCTGGCAGCAGGCCGCCTAGCCCCTCTCCCCGCCTACCCTACTCCCTTTTTCCCCACTGCCCCTTCCCCCTTACGCGCCATGCCTACTCCCCCCCTCTCCCGCAACAAAGAGCCCCGTGCGGCCTACGATTACGACCTGACGGCCGACTACATTCTGGTCGTGACCGACTTGGGTGCTCCCCGGTCCGTGACCAACGATATCCAGCACGTGCTCGCCGACATTGCCCAGGCCGAGGAGTTGCCCTCGCTGGCCGGCTACCGGGCCGTGTATCAGGACTCGCAGGGGGAGTGGGCCGGCATCACCCTCACTGCGCAGGGTGACTTCACCGGCTTTTACGGCCTGGGCCGCCGCGTTACCGAGCTGTACGAAGCCCTGGCCCGCGTGCGTGACCTGCATCCCCGTCTCTAATACGGTGCCATTCGCCCGGTAAAGCCCATGATTCCCTCGGTTAAACATTTGCGTACTCCCCCGGCCGCCCCGTCGCTGCCGGGCCGCCTATTACTGGCCGGCCTGCTGTGGCTGGTAAGCCTGTTGCTGCTGGGCCTGGTTAACGTCGCGGGCGCTGCCCGCTACGATGCGCTGCCGCAGTGGCTGGCGCTGCTGGAGCTGAGCTGGGCGCTGCTCCAGGGGCTGAGCCTGCTGCGCCTCCTCTACTGCCTGTAGGCGCCGGGGCCGTTCTTTGCCGGGCGCCCTGGGCTAGTGCGTAAAAGTGCAGCTGAAGGGGTTGTAAAACAACGAGGGTGAGCCTGCGATGTTGACGCACAACTGGCTAGTTTTTTGGGCCTGCTTGCCTTCGGGCAGCGGCGCAGGCACCCACTTGCTGCTTACTTTTTTTAGTCTCCTTCGTGCTACTATGAATCCGTTTCAAGCTATCCCCGGCGTAGTCCACGCCAACCCATTTCACATCTACGACGACGAGAAGCGCCGGCCGGTCAAGTGCGACCTGGTCGTTCAGCCGGGGCAGGCCTGGGCCGTCGCTACGGAGCTAGCCAACGAAGGCCCAGGGTTGGTACTGTGCCCGCTCACCCTGGCCAGCGCCATCTGTACGCAGTATTCCATTGAGCCGGAAAAGCTGGTACTCCTCGTGCGCTATGACTATGCCGCCGACTACGAAAGCATCTACTCGCTGCATTTTGTGGCCGGGGGGCGTGATTTATTCGACGGGGTACGCTTCGCGGGCGCGACCCGAAACGTCGTATCGCCAGTAGACGTGCCGGGGCTGATGGAAGCTCTGCGCACCGGCACAACCGGCCCGTGGCGAGCCCTGCGGCCGGGTAGTGCCGCCCGCTCCTGAAGTACCCGCGCCGGTTGGCCTAGCCCCGCGCGTACTTCCTCGAACAAAGCGCTCCGGGAGTTCTTAAAATTGTAGCTTAGCGACCGTATTTTCTTGCACCCCATGAACAGTAGCGAGCAGTTCTTAAGCCACCCGCGAACGGATTATTTGTAGCTTGCAGCGCCTGACTAAGCGCGCCGATGCAAATCATTACGTTGGGTAAGCCTTACCCCTTTCCTAATCCCGCCCCCGGCCAGAACGGCACCCGCATGCACCTCACCGAGCGCTTTTTAACCGTGGTGTGCAGCCTGAACCAGCCTACCAGCCAGGAAATTGCGCTCTGGCGCGGTGGACAGCTCCGCTACGGAATCTACGAGCCCGGGCCGGGCCTGCTCTTCCTGGTATCGGAGTTGGGTCCGGGCTGGCTGTTCGAGGCAACGCTGAACCTGCGCCAGCCCGGCCCCGAGGCAGCAGTGGCCGCGGCGCTTGCCTGGCCCCAGCAGTCGGGCGACCGCCTGGAGTACGTGCTGCTCGATGCTACCACCAACGTGGTGCACGGCTGGCGGAGCTTCGCGGCCGCGCCGGCGTTCAACCAGGCCGTGCGGGCCGCCGCCGCGCGGCAGCTTCAGGCCTACCCCACTGCGGCCCAGGCGACGGCGGGCCTCAAGCAGGCGGAGCAGACCTACTCCTTACGGCAGCTGAGCCAATGCACCCACTTTTACTCTCAGCTCTAAGCTATGCTCATCAGCCATCCCACCCAGCGCGGTACTGGCATTCTGCTTGAGGGCGCTTACTACGACATGCATGCCCTTCACCTGGTGATCCATGCGGTCGCCAAGCCGCTGGAGCAACCGGAAACCGATAGCCAGTTCACCTTCCTACTCGGCTTGGCTTATGAGGTTTGACACTGTTTCCAAGGCGACCGCCAGCGGCACCCGTCGCAGGACGCCGGCATTAAGTATGGCTTTCGCTATAGCTGGCCCGACATGCTCGTGGCCACCAACTTGCTGCGTCGCGCGGCTAGCCTGCATCAGCCAGGGGGAATAGACTTGGCCATGCTTACGTGGCTGGAAGCCTGCGTTGAGAGAGCACTAGCACTCTTCGACGAGGAAGGGGCACAGGGGTTGGCCGGCTTTATCGGTATCGGCAGAAAGTCAGCCGTATAAATAGGAAGTTTTTTTGTGGGGCTTTCAGGAGCCTAATTCTACCTCGTTTTCTAACTGCTGGAATTATTTGCTACCGGCTCCTTCACTGCTTGCACCGCCGAATAACCCTAGTTGCAAGTCTTGACGGACCTGCAAAGCTTCGGCTTTTTGTTGCTCAATAAGCTGTTTGGCGGCGCGGACAAAGGCCGCATTGCAGTATTTTTCCGGGCTATCAATCGCCCGGGACGACACCTGCTTCAGCTGCCACTCCTGAAGCAGCTTTTGAATTCCAGCGCGTTCTAGGGTGGTGGCATAAAGCGCAATATTTTTATCACTCACCTTCCAGGAGCGCAGTTTTTCAATGATGGGGCCCGTGACGGCATGCGTCAGCCAATGCGCGGGAATAGTCGTCGGCTGCGGGTGCAGCAGTTCGAAGCGTAGGCCAACGATGCGCTTGCGCCCACGCCCGGCTCGCGCCGCTTCGTGACGCGGTATCACCCGGAACGCCAGCTCAGTATCGGCCAGCTCGGTCAGCGGCTCGGTGGTTGTATTGCTGATAAGGTCGTTGACATTGGGATATTTCAGCTTGGCCTGGCCCTCCTTGTCCTTAACAACTCGCCCGCGCTTATCCACCTGATGCCAGCAGTCCAGTAGCTGGCGATACTCCTCCAGCCCTACCTCCCACACCCCGGTGTCTCGGAACGCCGCCAGTATCTCGTATAAGCGCATGGAATACCAGCTGCGTAGTTTCAGATAGCTATCCAGCCGATAAGTGGTGTAGTGCGCCAGCTGAAGGAAGTACGGAGCCAACTGGGGGTTCAGCAGCACCGTGATGGTGCCACCAGCGTAGCCGACGCGAATATCCTTGGTAGTATCGAGCAGATTGAGTAGATACCACTCGTTCGTCTCCAGACTTTTAAACTCCCAGGCCGCCGCGGCTAACTCGCGCAGGGACCCCTCAATCTCGCGGTAGGCATTTTCGCGGTTGATACCCGCCGACTCGGTAATGTCGCCAATCGCGAGCTGATAGTACTCCCGCAAGTGGAAATCATCATCGCGTATCTGGTCCAGCACCCGGGCCATTATCCGCTTGGCAGCCACGCTCATTTTACCCTGCCGAGCAAACGTCACATTCCAATGCTGCTTTACGAGTTCCCGGTGCCGGGGCTCGTAAGCCAAGGTCAGCGGGAGAGTAGGGGCCGGGCGACGAGTTGGAGGCATAAGGCATAACTGAGCAATCCAATTGCAAGTTAGTTTAAAAAACGAGATGTTAACAAGTCGCTCGTTTTTTAGTGGGGCAGACCTCGTTTTATTAAGGTCCTTAGTGGGGGTAGCCCTCGTTTTATAGCCAGTACAAGACCAGGGGGAAAGCTCGTTTTAATAAGGTTTCCAGTGGGGGTAGCCCTCGTTTTTTGACGATTACTCCTTATAGTATACTAGGTAGTGGTTGTAGAAGAGTAATTTAGTAAAAGCTAACTAGGTAGTTTGGGACAAAAAAAGCATTTAGAGGGTGTGGATAACTCTTAAGACAGCGTAACGAAATAAACAAAACAAACCAGGTAGGTAGTGAAGCAATGCGCATAAAGCGATTGCACTTTTTTAATAATAGTTAGTGCTTTTTTGATAAGCCTGATATAAAGCAGCCACTACCCAGATGTTACTTGCTAAGCTGTAATGCACCACCATCTTTAAAAAACGAGTTCTACCCCCTTTTTTACTTAGCCCTTTCCACTCGAAAGACCGATTTCTGAACACTATTGAGCCATTCTACTCTGCCCTGAGTAAAGGCATAATCCACGTGCACAGTAACGCGGGGGGCGGTTTACAGAACTCTGTACGCTATCAAAGTAGAATAATTTTAAGATTTTTAATAAATATAATTTAAAGTGAGGTGGTCTAGCTAGGCCGCACAGAGTTAGGACGTGGTTTGGAAGTGGATTTCGAAGTGGTTGGGGGCGAGGTAGCCGAGGGAGGAATGCCGGCGCTCGGCGTTGTAGTAAGCGAGGTAGTGGCTGATTTCTAGGCGCGCTTCGCTCAGACTGCGGAAGCTGCCGCCGTCGAGCAATTCAGTTTTAAGTCGACTCCAAAACGATTCGGCGTGGGCGTTATCGTAGCAGTTGCCGCGCCGACTCATGCTTTGCAGGGCCTGATGACGAGCTACTAAGGCCTTAAAGTTGGTGGCCGCGTATTGGCTACCTTGGTCAGAATGGACGATTAATCCAGCCGCGGGCTGGCGCACGGCCATGGCGCGGCGCAAGGCCTCGCTGACCAGGGCTTCGGGCATGGACTCGCGCACGTCCCAGCCCACGATTTTGCGCGAGTAGCGGTCGAGCCACGTCGCCAGGTAGAGCCAGCCGCCACCCTGTTTGGGCAAGTAGGTGATATCGCCCACCCAAACCTGATTGGGTGCAGTCGGCGCGGGTTGGCCCAGCAACAGGTTCGGTGCGGCCCGCACTGTCGGGTCGGAATCAGTCGTGCGGGGCACAAACGAGCGGGGTTGTTGGGCGCGCAAGCCTGCGGCGGCTAACGCCCGCCGGATACGCCAGCGGCCTACTGGGTAGCCCTGGGCGTGCAGCTCAGCGCGCAGGCGGCGGGTGCCGTAGCGGGCCACATGCCACCTAAACTGCGCGCGCACAGCTGCTTGCCAAGCTGGCTCCGGCGCAGGTAGCTGGCGATGCTGCCAGGCATAGTACGCGCTAGCCGACACGCGCAGCACCTGACAGAGCTGGCGCACGGGCACTTGCCCTTGGCGCTGAGCGATGTAGCGGTAGGTGCTCACCGAGTCAGCTGGCCGAAGATGACCAAAGCTTTTTTTAAAATGTCGAGCTCCTGCTCCGCCCGTTTGAGCTGAGCGCGCAGCTGGCGCACTTCTGGGTCGCGGGCTACTTCCACGCTCCCCACTTCGGCGATGAGCTACGCTTGCTGCCAGCGATAGAGGAGCTTGGGGCTGATGCTCAACTGCTGGGTGGCGGCCTGCGTGCTACGGCTCTCCGAGGCCAGGCGCAATGCCTCGGCTTTGAAGGCGTCATCGTATTTGCGCCGCTTATCGGGCGTCTTCTTGCTCTTTTCTACGCTCATGACTCAGGAAATATACGTCCTGCTTCTGTGCGCCTCACCTAGACCACCTCAAAAATATAATAGCCCTTATCGCGTGTCGC
This sequence comes from Hymenobacter sp. BRD128, assembly GCF_013256625.1. Classification (NCBI taxonomy): domain Bacteria; kingdom Pseudomonadati; phylum Bacteroidota; class Cytophagia; order Cytophagales; family Hymenobacteraceae; genus Hymenobacter; species Hymenobacter sp. BRD128. Next base: position 117,757 of record NZ_CP053909.1, on the reverse strand, counting down.
TGGCGCTTCTTAGGGTTTTGTGGCTAATACTTCGGCGAGTTTACGAGTAAGCGCATCCCCTTGCAAGTTCTTAGCAAGAATTGTCCCTGTTGGGCCAATTAGAAAATTCTGAGGAATTCCATCAATGTGGTACAGTTTAGCTGGCTCACCACGCAGGCCTGTGAGGTCGGATACTTGCTTCCACGGCATGCTTTCCTGCTTCAAAGCTTGTATCCATAAATAGCGGTTAGTATCCATGGATACACTTACCACGTTAAAGTGGCGAGCTTTATATTGTTGGTAGGTGGCCTTTAATAAGGGGATTTCTGCCCGACAAGGGGTACACCAACTAGCCCAGAAATCGAGTAGCACGTACTGTCCCCGAAAGGCGGCAAGCGCCACGGTCTGACCTGTTGAATCGGGCTGGGTGAATGGCGGGGCGGGGCGGCCCACGGCCGTTTCGTGTAGCTCAGCAATCCGCTGACCTAATGCTTGTCCAGCGGAGCTATACTTGATACTTGGCGCTAACATATTATATAAGGGAGCCAAGTCTTCGTACGTAGCCAACGCTGGAGCATAATCCAGCAGCAAATCCAGCGCCACGCGACTGTGAGCCCACTGCCGGATAAGCGGAGGTAATGTCTGCTGTTGTGACGCCTGAAAGGCATCGTAGAGTTGGCGGGCGTGGTCGCGCTCGCTCTTCGATGTGGCATGGTTCCGAGCCTGATAGGCATCTTGCTCCTGTTCGGCCAGCGGTAGCAACGATGGTCGCAAGGCATTGTAGTCCGCGTTAGTGGGGCCACCCTTCAAGGTGGCATGCCGTAACGAGTCTTGGCTGCTAACACGTATAGTGCCCGACTCGAGGTAGAGATAGAAGGGGAACGCATCATACCCCAGTGGGAGCGACCACTTATGGCCGAGCACCAAGCGTGCCCGAAAAGGGGTTACGGCCATGCCGGAGAACGTATACTCACCATTGGATAAATGGGCGGAGTCCACCACTAGACGACCCTGACTCTGTCGCCACAAGTAGGCGGTGGAAGGTCGCGGCCGGGCCCCTAGCCGAATGCGTAAGTCGTATTGGCCACTTTGGGCGCTACATGAGGTGGTCGTCAGGAGAACTACCACGTAGCAAAGCAGACTTTTCATGAAGAATAGTAATAGGCGGTATGGAATGTGCTGACCACAAGCGGCGGGCTTCAACCGGCAGCAAAAGTAATCGTACGCATAGTTGCATACTTCTCAGGCTTACTCGTGCGACCCTCTACCCTCATGAAGGGACCCAATCTACTCGATAATTCATCGCATTCAATGTCAGAATTCAAAATCAGGAGCATAAAAATCATATTTTTCCAGGCTTTATCTGAGAATCCATAATAGCTTATACAGACAATGACCTTTGCGCTTGTAAGCAGCATTGATGAAATTAGTGATCGGGCCTAGACGCCTTTGGGGCCGCATAGCTTGTAAGGCTGGCGACGTTAGCCGCACCTGAGCCGATAGTCGGTTGTTCAGAATGTGGTGTTCTGGGTAGCGCGCCACGGCTGTGTCTGACGGTTGCTGCCCGCTTTGGAAAGCCTAACTTGCTGCGCAACCGCAGCCGGCGCTGGGCTCAAAAAGACATGTTTCAACGCTTGTTCGAGGCGGTGAGGAATCCGACCTGAACTGGGTGATGCTAGCTCGATTCGACCGTCATGCGGGCACACAAGCAGACGGCAAGTAACCAAAAAGCCACGTCGGCGACGCAGCTCTCGGCCGCAGCGAGCGGACTACCAAAATCCACGCAGTGGTCAACGCGCTGGGCAACCAACCTCTTACGCATGGCGGTCAGCCCCGGCCAACAACCCGATTGGCGACGCGCAGCGGATTTGCTGGCCGTGGGCGTAGACAATATACTGCCTGACAAAGCCTACGATACGGGCACTATTGTGGCAGCCGTAGAGGTCCAGGGCGCGCAAATCGTCATTCCTAACACAAAGTACCGTAAAACCGCACGGCTCATCGACTCCAATATCCACCAAAAATGCAACAAGGCCGAACGCTTTTTCAGCTGCCTTAAGCAATTTCGCCGAGTTAGCTACTCGCTACGAAAAAGCTGAGGTGGTCAAGTTAGGCGAGTGGGTCTGGGATGGTAATTTCCCCATGGACAAGATTGATAAGCGGCGCTTATACGACGACGCGTTCAAAGCGGAGCCCCTGCGCCTGGCCAGCAAGAGCCGCTCAACCCAGGCGGCCCGGAACTGAATTTCGACCCTAAGCGCATCTACCAGTGGCAGCGCCAGGCGCAAGCCCCACTGACGGGCGACTCAGTGAAGACGGCCGAGGTATGCCAGCTGCGGGCCGCCAACAGACGGTTGGAGAAGGAGTTGGAAATTTTAAAAAAGCCATCGCCAACTTCTCGACTCCTGAGAACCGATGAACTGCTGACAGTTTATTGACAAATAGCGTGCTCACTATCCGGTCGAACTGCTCTGCCGGACGCTGGGCGTGTCAGCAGCCCACTATTATGCTTAGCGCAATCCGCAGCGGGCACCCGTGCCGGTGCCGCTGGCGGCCGACTGGCAGCAAGCGCTGAAAGAAGTTTTAGGAGAGTACATGCGCTGCTACGGCACCCGTCGGCAGCGGGGCTGAGCTACAGGCTCAGGACCAACGCGTAGGCCGCCAGCGCCTGCGCGCCGCCATGTGTCGACACGGGCTACGGGCCAGCCCTGCACTTATACGCCGCGCACGACCAACTCCACCCACGGGCTACGCTGCGCGCCTAACCGGCTGCTCGACCAGCCCAGGTTGAGCCAGGCCACTAGGTTGAGGTGCCGCTGCGGCGGCATCTTGGTCAGCGATATTACCTATTTACCGTTGACCTCCTGGCAGTGGGCTTACCTGTGCGCCTTCCAGGATGCCTACACCCGGCAAGTGATCGGATGGCGAGTGTCTCGACAACGCCCAGGCCGAGCGTCTCTGGTCGCGGCTCAAAACCGAGGGGCTGGGAGCCGCACGAGTGGCGCATGTTCCGCGGCCTGGCGGACGTGTCGCACAGCGTGGCCAGTTATTTTGACTATTACAATCACAAGCGTCGTCACTCCGCGCTTTTCTACCAATTCCCACAGTGACCTCCTCCCAGTAAACTAGGCCATTGTAAAGTAGAGAAAATCGGGCATTGTCGTACCTTAAAACCCCAGACAATGCCCTGAAAAAGACCAAGTTTACCGAGGCCCAAATCGTGTTCGCCCTACGCCAGGCCGACACCGGCATCACCGTCGCGGAGGTGTGCCGCAAGATGGGCATCAGCGAGGCCACCTACTACAACTGGAAGAAAAAGTACGGCGGCTTGGGCGTACCCGAGCTGCGGCGGCTCAAGCAGTTGTCAGCGGAAAATCAGCACCTCAAACAGCTCGTGGCTGACCTGAGCCTTGACAAGCAGATGCTGCAGGACGTGCTCAAAAAAAAGTTTTAAGGCCCGTGCAGCGTCGGCACGCGGCCCAACACCTCATTGACGCTTACCGCATCTCTGCTCGCCGCGCCTGCCGAGTCATTGGCTTGCAGCGCGCCAGCTTTGCTTACAAAGCAGGTGGGCGTGATGATACCGTTTTGCGCCAACGCTTGCGCGAATTGGCGCAAGTGCGCGTGCGCTACGGTAGTCAGCGCCTTTATGTCCTGCTACGCCGGGAAGGCTGGCCCGACAATCACAAGCGCGTTCATCGGCTTTACTGCCTGGAAGGCTTGAACTACCGCAGCAAGCGCCCGCGGCGTAACCGCGCCGCTGCCCATCGGTTAGAACGTCTGCCGTTGGGTCGGCTACACCAGAGTTGGAGCATGGATTTTGTGGCCGATAATCTCTTCGATGGCCGCAAAATCCGCGCCTTAACGATAGTCGATAACTTTAGTCGCCAGTGCCTGGCTATTCACGTGGGCCAGTCGCTCAAAGGCGAAGATGTCGTGGCCGTGGTGCAGCGCTTACACCAGCAGGTAGGCGTGGTGCCCGAGCGCATTCAGGTCGATAACGGCAGCGAGTTTAGCAACAAGGCCCTCGACCGCTGGGCCTACGACCAGCACGTCACGCTGGACTTCTCGCGGCCCGGCAAACCGACAGATAATCCGTACAGTGAATCGTTTAATGGCAGCTTCCGGGACGAGTGCCTGAACGTGCACTGGTTTCTATCGTTGACTGATGCACAAGAGAAAATCGAGCACTGGCGCCAGGAGTACAATGGCTTCCGACCGCACAGTTCATTACAGAGTTTAACGCCCGATGAGGTAGTGGCGGCCGCCACTACGGTCGAGCTTCAGAACGCCTGATGCTCCACTTTCAACCGGCTCAGTAATTGGGAGGAGGTCAAGAGCTGCTTAACCTCTGCCTACCACTGGCTTATCGAACGGGGAAGCGTACACAAGTGGTGGCGCTTGAGGCAGAGCTATTGACCTTACTCGATTAACATTTTGAGTAGGAATAAGCCACTTACAATCCATACCCGGTATTGGCCGCAAGACGGCGGGCATGCTGCTTCTGTTTGAGGGTGCTTTACGCGCCTCGACAACTATGGCCAACTCATTGTTAAAGCGGGCCTCTCTCCACGGGAGCATACGCCGGGACCAGCGTGCTGGATAAAACGCACATTACCAAGATAGGTGGGGCTCTCCTTCGCGGTAAATTATTTGTCTGTAACTTCTCGGCTAAGAAGTTGAACGCGGCTTGCAAAGCCTTGTTTGAGCGACTGCTAGCCAAAGGTAAAAGCAGCAAAGTGGCCTTCCTTGGTTGCTGTCTGCAACTAACTCTTTAAGTAAGCCTTCGCCATTGTTAAATCCGGTGTTGCTTACTAAGCGAATTTCGCTAAACTTCCGGCTTAAAACATGGCTGTTCAACACTGTTCATGTTGTGTCTCCGATAATTTTACGTATAGCCTAGTAAAAATTGTTAGAATTCCGCTATATTAGCGAGCGATACATAAGCTTGCGCCTAATGCTACATAAAATATTTATATACTATAATAACAATGTATTATTATAGTATATTTTAAAATTAAGAAAAATTGTACTTGCGCATCAGGATTTTTATAACAATTTAGTTTTGTATCTCTTAGCTCTTAGTCATGAATAAAAATTCTGTACGTATGGAAAAAGTAGTCATAGACTATCTTAAGCACATAGGCGCCAAGGCTAACTATCCAAATATCGAGGATAACATTTTTAATCATCCAGATTATCCTTCAGTTCTGAGTATTTCCGACGTACTTAGTATGCATGGATGTAAGGTTAATGTAGTTAAGGTTGACTTAAAAAAGGCCGCAGCTATTCAATACCCATGTTTAGTCCATGTTTATAATGACGGCGGGGGTGTGATTTTGGTCAAAAGCTTACCTGATTTTATAACTAAAATAAATAATTTCGAACGTGCTTCGGGAGTGCTGATTAAAATAGAGTCAAAAATAAGTTCGAATACTTTTGAATATAGAAAATATATCGTAGAGAAAGGGATAAGATACGCATTGATTTTATCTCTTTGCTTTTTATTATTTTATTCTATATTTAATTTACGCTCAATTAATCTAGCCCCATCTCTAATACTCCCTATAATTGGAACTGTAATTGGGTTTGCCTTAGTTTTCAAGGATTTAGGGATAGCTGCTGAAGAGTTAGAAAAGTTTTGCTCAACTCAGCATGGTGATGGATGCGACAAAGTTACTAAGTCAGCTAGCGGAACTATAATGAATATCATTAAGCTCTCTGACATAGTATTAGCTTATTTCTCATTCCAAATTACAACTGTATTAATGCTTGGCTTCAATGCATTTCCGACCCTAAAATTTATATCATTGTTTTCGTTATTAGCAGTGCCCTATTCTATTTATAACCAAGCTAAAATTGGAACTTGGTGTAATTTATGTATTTTAACATTGGCTATCATTATTGCTGAATGCGCGTATTTCAACTATAATTACGCTGGTTATGGTCTGAATATTTGGCACTTTATCTACGCTGTGGCTGCTCTTGTTAGTATTATGTCTGCAACTGTCATAATAAATAACACAATTAGAGAATTGTTGACTTTAAAGGGCGAATTAGCTTTGTCTAATAGAATCAAAAATTCTTTTTTTGTTTTTAGTTCTATTCTGAAGTCTACTGATAAGATAGATGTTACCAATGATAATGAAAGCAAATTTGTTATCGGCAATATAAATTCACCGATCCATATAACAATGATAGCTAACTTGTATTGTGGCCCATGTGAGGAAAAGTTGCTACAATTATCTCAATTTGTTAAAAAACATTTAGACGATGTATGCCTAGAATTATTATTCATTAAAAACAATCCGGATGAATTAGAAATATCCGCTAACGAATATATATTCAATTATTGGTTGGCCAACATTAAAGGTGCTTATAATGAGTTAGAAAGAACTGTATCACTCCTCTTAGATTGGTACGACATTAAAAATCTCGACACGTTTTCCACCAAGTATAAAGAAAATGATCTATCTACAATCAGCCAAGCTACTAACATGTATAATAAACAACTAAACGTAATTAAGAATATTGATTATAGCCAAACCCCAACTTTATATGTTAATGGGTACAATATGCCTAATAAGTATTCGATATTTGACTTAGAGAAAATATTGCCTGAAATTTTAAACGAAATTAAAAATTTTGGTTGATGGCTATCGGCTTTGCCATTTTAAAAAGCCTAAAATTTCTTTCTTTTTTTTATGAAAAAGCGATTTAAAATTGACTCATTAGACATCGGTACAGTCTTGAGTCGAGAGCAAATGAGGCAAGTAAAAGGTGGCGCAACAGCTGGTGATGGTTGTCAGCATTGTGTGGTAACTGGCGCAGCATGTGGTTTTAGTCCTGTCAATCCTTGCTATTGCACATTCAATCCATCAGATTTTTGCTATTTCTGATAATTTTCAATTGACAGCACAAGGTTGCGTATTACTATGTAACCTCGTGCTGTCAATTTTATGTTACTTGTCAGCAAAAATTCTAATTATGAAAATCATACAGAGTTACTGGTCCAAACCATCCGAGACATCTCGTTTAACTAATGACCGTCACTCTGGGGGCTGGCTTACATCTAGATACCACTATATTGGAATGAGCCTAAGTTGTTTACTTCTCAACAGATATCATCGTAGTGTAGAGCTTTTAACTGATGAGCTTGGTTATGAATTACTTATCAATAAGTTGAACTTGCCGTACACTAAGGTTAGCAAATGTATGGACAATATAAATTCTTATAGTCCTTCACTATGGGCTTTGCCTAAATTACATGCTTATAATATCCAGGATGAGCCTTTTATACATGTGGACGGTGATGTTTTTGTATGGCAGGCACTTACAGAGTTTTTAAATGGAAATCAACAATTAGTTGTACAAAGCCCAGAAATCCATCTCGTTGGATATTATAAGAAACTGTATTTGCATATGCGTAAAACGTACCATAATATTCCTTCTGAGCTACAATGGGACGAAAATGTCACATCCTCTAAACTATTTTTCACTTCTGTGAATGCCGGTATTTTTGGTGGAACGGACAACGCATACATAAAGCAATATGCATCAACTGCGATAAATTTCTTTAACTCTAATAAACAAACTATACAATCAGATCCCAAGGCTGATACGCTTAACGTCCTAATTGAACAGCTATTGTTCTCTAAATTAGTTGAAAAAAATGGTAAAACATTAGAGTATGTTTTGCCTAATCTAGATAAAAAATTCAGCCAAATGCTGCAACTGCATCTGGTTCCATTAGCTTCTAAATATGTCCATTTAGCTGGAAGGACAAAAAGAATAATGCACAATTGTGAGCAGGTAGAAATGAGACTTCGATACGAATTTCCTAAAGAATATAAAAGTATTTGCAAAGAGCTGGAGCAGATAGAAAATGAAAATAGGTCTATTTTCCCTTATATTAATTCCAGCCTAGATAAAAGTAAAAAAAGAATTAAAAATAGTTCATCAGCGAAGAGATTCTTTTTACGTAATGGCATTACTCTTAATCAACTTAAAAACTCTTCAGACATAAGTCAGGGTAATGTTAACCGAATGCATTTGTTTGTAAAACAATTGTATGATCTTGAATCTGCATTAGAAAGCTTAAATAATAAAAATAATACATATAAATCTTATAAGTTTAAGAATGCAGAAGTTTTTTATAATATGTTGACTATGTTGTCAATAGACGACATACTAAAAAATCGTTATACTTCATCGAGTATTTCAATAATACAAAAAACCAACTGGCCGTTAAAACATATGAGTAAAATCATTAAAAATAATAATTGGCATTTAAATTTTACGGATACATTCATTGGAATAACTTTAAACATGCTCGGCGCAAATGCTCAGGACCTCAAAGGGTTGGACAAGCTTTTAGTACTTTTTCAGAACAGAATTATTTCAGGTAATCAGCTTGTTGATTATTTATTTGAAAAAACAGGGAGCACCGCAGAAAACCTTAACAATATCAAGCTTATTGCATTAAATTTTTTAGCGAATCAAGTTGTTCTGACAGGAAGGTTGAGAGTAGTTAAACCTTAATAATCTTTTTCAGAAACTATAGTTTATTTTCTGATATTAAGAGACACCATTAGTGGATTGAGACCATTTAATGGGTGCTGCAAATAGGATCTTATATTAGTTTTTTGGGTAGTGGTCTAAACTCATGTAAAACCGTATTGGCCGTGCGATAACTATGATTTACCTGTGCAGGCATTGTTCAAGCGAGCACGTGCGCAAAAATGGCAGCAACGGGTGGACGGGCGAAATATCAATGCACCAATTGCGGCTACCAGGAATTCTTGCAGTCTGCAGCCCCAGCGCGAGCGGCTCGCTAAACGCAAGTTGGAGAAGTGGCTATTTTGCTTAAAGTCGCAGTTACCAACTTGGCCCCGGATTGGACCACTGGTGACACTTCCACACATATTGGATAGCCTCAAAAGGTGTGGAGAACGGACAGGCAGTTGGTTAGGTTATAGTCAGTATGATGATTACGACTTTTCCAGCGAAACCTGTGTGTTGGTGATAGCGGCTGAGGTGCTCTACTTAAGCGGGGAAGAGTTGAGTGGCACCTTTCCTTCGTTGTTAAAGACAGCCCTTAACCTGCCAAACGTCGGCGCTATGACGCCGCCTTGCGTACCGAAACGTTGCGCTTAGTTGCGCAAAATCGCGTGACTCAATCCATGGTGCGGGCACTCAACATCGACCCCAAGCGCATCTACCAGTAGCAGAAAGTCGCCCAAAAGCCGATGGCCGCGTTGGGGCCTGCACTGCAACCGGCCACGGCCGCCGAGTTGCCAGGCGTACAAGCGGACGGCCCGGCGGCAGGCGCAAAAGTTGGATATTTAAAAAAGCCATAACCATCTTCTCTTAGACTCAGACGTCATGAGCCGCTACCGCTTCATCGCCGCCGAGCGCGGCCACTACCCCATGCGACGGCTGTGCTAGGTGCCGGGCGTGCCAGCCAGCGGCTTCTACGCCTGGCAACTCGGCGGCCGTGGCCGGTTGCAGGTGGCCCAGCGCCAAGAAGGGCCAGGGTGGACCGCCGGCGCTCGGCCATACGCCGGCCGGGCCTGCACGCCCTCCAGTCCAAGACCTTCGCCCCGCGCACGAAAGACTCCGCCCACAGCTTGCGCTGCACGCCCAACTACTGCTCAACCGGCCCAAACTCACCCAAGCCAACCGGACGAGGGTGTAGGACCTCACCTATTTGCCGCTGGCCGATGGCTCCTGGACCTACTTGTGCATGTTTCAATAAGTGGCCAGCCAGCATGTGCTGTGCTGGCATGTGGCAGCCACCATGCTCGAAGAATTAGTCAGCACGGACTTGCGGCGCGCCTTTTGGTCCCAGCCGCCTACGCCGGACCTGCTTGTGCACTCCGACCTGGGTGGACAGTATTGTGGCAACGACCACCGTAAACTGCTGCGCGACCGCTAGGCCCTGCGCTCGCAGAGTCGCCGCGGCAAATGCTATGCTAACGCGCACGGTGGTCGCGCTTCAAAATCGAAGAGCTAGAACGCCGCGAATGGCCCGTTTCTGCCAACCTTGCCGCCGAGCAAGCTAGTTAGGTATTTTATTAATATTACCATATTTATAAATATATACTATCACTTTCAATCTAGCATCGGCTACCAGCCCCCGCATCTTGATCACCAAAAACACATTCAAGCTACTGCCCTAAACTCACCAGCTTGACTCGATCACCCCTACCCTTGTATGATTGCAGAGCCTTTCGTAGAAGGGTAGCCAGAAAAGGAAACGGGGTCACCATCCATCCCTAAAGGCGGCGTTTCGGCGCTGACCTTGTGCGATAGAGACTGTGCCCCGTTTCCCGTTTTTGCCCGAAGACTGAACAGTATGGAGGGAGTCCGGCTGCGTGCTGACATCCCGTATTTGTGCAAGGATAGTTGCGGTAAAAACCTGACTGGCAAGCTGCTTTCCTTCTTATTTCCCGCTTATGCCTGTTCCACCAGCTGCCCCCCTCAAGTATGTCGTGGGTCTCGACATTGCCAAAGACACGTTTGTAGCCTGCTTCGGCCACATCGAAGTCACGCAGCACCTGCACTTTGGTAAGCCCGCCACCTTTGCCAACACCAGCGCCGGCTTTGCCGAGCTACTCACCTGGACCGTGCGCCAGCAAGCGGCCCGTGCCCCACTCTGGTTTGTCGTGGAGGCGACGGGCGTGTACTACGAAGAGCTGGCCTATTTCCTGGCAGATAAGCAACAGGCGTTGAGCGTGCTGCTGCCCAATAAAGCCAAGCACTTCGCCCAAAGCACGGAGCAAAAGAGCAAGACCGACCTGCTCGATGCCCGCCTGCTCTGCCGCCTGGGTCTGGAGCGGGTACTGCCCGCCTGGCAGCCGCCGACCCCGGCCCTGCGCCAGCTGCGCGCCCTCTCCCGCGAGCGTCACAGCCTGACGGGGCAGGGGGCGCGGCTTAAAATCCGCCGCCATGCGTACCAGCACAGCTACCAGCCCGATGCCCGGACCCTGGAACGGCTCAACATGCAACAGCAATTAGTTGACCAACAGCTCAAAGCAGTCGACAAAGACTTGGCCGACCTGGTAAAGGCGGCGCCGGACCTGGCTCGCAAGCTGGCCCATTTGACCAGCGTCCCGGGTATCGGCCTGACGACGGCTATCGCCTTGGTCGCCGAAACGACCGGCTTTGCCCTGGTCGAAAACGAGCGGCAACTGGCCTCCTACGCCGGCCTGGACGTGGTGCAGCGCCAAAGCGGCCTCTCAGCCGGGGCCACGCGCATCTCCCGTCGGGGAAACGTGCGCCTGCGCACGGCCCTGTACCTGCCGGCTGTCAGCAGCCTGCGCTACAACCCCCAGCAGATGGTTTTTTACGCCCGTCTGCGCAGTCGGCACCCCACCGGCAAGCCCGGCGTGATTGCCGTCATGCGCAAGCTCTTACTCCTTTGCTACTCGCTCTGGAAAAACGACCAGCCCTACGACCCATACTATCATCCGGCCCACCAGCCCCCAAAAGAAGTAGCCCCGGCCGTTTAAGGACCGAGGCTACGCAGGATGAACCCGAAGGCCCTCCTTGGAAGAGCCCAAAGGTAAAAATTATTGCCTCATTGCTTGCTTTTCATCACAGTATCTACCGCATCCATAATACCTGAGGCATCGAAGCCGTGTTTAGGATTGAACAAGCAAGTAAACAACACCCACTCAGCCATCTTTTACAGGGCCACTCCCATGTAAATGCAAATTCAATGTTACTGACAATCTCTTTTACTGATGCGATTTCCCCTTTACATCCAGCATGACCAAATGGACTGCGGTCCAACCTGCTTACGCATGGTGGCAAAGCACTATGGGCGGCATTTCTCCGCTCAAACCATGCGCGAAAAAGCCCAAATTGGAAAAGAGGGTGTCTCGCTACTGGGCATCGCTGAAGGCGCCGAAGCCATTGGACTGCGAGCTTTGGGGATCAAGGTGTCATTTGAGCAACTGGCAGAAGAGGCACAGTTACCATGTATAGTCCATTGGCAACAAAATCACTTTGTAGTAGTATATGATATTAAGCTAAGAAGCAAGTGGAAAAGTAAATTAACTACCCTCTTCGGGTCAAAACCTTCCGTTGAGGAATTTGATGCCACTCACCAAGCTACATCCTATGGAGCTATTGCCAACACCAATGGGTTCCCCGTTGAAGCGAGAGGCACCGTGTTTGTGGCCGACCCAAATCGTGGATTGACTTCATATACTGTAAAAGAATTTAGGCAGGGGTGGCTGAACTCGTACGCGGACAACGAACGGGTTGGGATGGCGATGTTACTTGAGCCCTCGCCAGCTTTTTATGAGCAAGACGAGGAAGCGGATACCAACTACAGCCTCGGACGGGTGCTCAATTACGTCGGACAATACAAACAACTCCTTGCTCAACTTATCTTGGGGCTTTCCGTGGGCAGTGCGTTGCAGTTGTTGGTTCCCTTCCTGACCCAGTCGGTTGTGGACATCGGCATCAACACACAAAATCTACCCTTTATCTACCTCGTACTGGGCGCTCAGTTAATGGTCATGGCCGGCAGGCTGACCGTTGAATTTATTCAGAGCTGGATTTTACTCCATGTCAGCACTAGGGTAAATTTGAGCATACTTTCCGACTTTCTCATTAAGCTCATGCGCCTGCCGTTGTCATTCTTCGACACCAAGCACTATGGCGATATCATGCAGCGCATCGGCGACCACCAGCGCATTGAGTCCTTCGTAACGGGACAAGCAGTAGCACTGCCCTTTGCATTGGCAAATATTTTGGTACTCAGTGTAGTGGTTGCGCTCTACAGCCTCCCTATTTTCGGCATCTACGTTATTTCTAACGTGCTTTACGTAGGGTGGATAATGCTGTTTCTGCGTCACCGCCGTAAGTTGGATACGAAGCGCTTCACCCTGTCAGCTCGAAGCCAAAGTGCACTGGTTCAAATAATTCAGGGTATGCAAGATTTAAAGCTAGCCGGGGCTGAAAGGCAAAGCCGCTGGAGCTGGGAGCGCTTGCAAGCCAATCTTTTTCGGTGGCAGATGAGCAGTCTCACCTTAGGTCAGTATCAGCAAGTCGGCGCTTTTCTCATTAATGATGGTAAGAATATACTCATTACCTGTTTGGCAGCTCAGGCCGTTATCCAAGGACAAATGACTTTGGGGCAATGCTGGCTATGCAACAAATTATTGGACAGTTAAACGGCCCTGTCAGCCAACTAACCGGACTATCGCAGAGCATGCAGGATGCTAAAATAAGCCTGGAAAGATTGAATGAGGTTCATGCGCTCGCGGACGAGGAACCCATTGGACAGCCCAAAATGGACGAGGTAATTAATGCTGGACTATATCTTTCCCGACTTGCATTCCAATACCCCGGTGCGGGTAATGAACTGGTTTTACGAAACGTGAACTTGCATATTCCCGCAGGAAAGACTACTGCTATTGTCGGCATGAGTGGAAGTGGCAAGACAACTCTATTGAAATTACTATTGAATATATACCAGCCTAGCAGCGGCGAGATTCGGCTGGGGAACGTTGCACTTCGACATATGAAAAATGCCTCATGGCGTGCACAATGTGGCGTTGTCATGCAAGAGGGATATATTTTTTCCGATACGATTGCTCGTAATATAGCCGTGGGGGTAGAACGAATCGATACCAAAAAATTGACAGATGCCATCAGAATTGCCAATCTTAGTGATTTTGTGGACATCTTGCCTTCTGGTCTACATACAAAAATTGGACCGGAAGGTATTGGTATCAGTCAAGGACAAAAACAACGCATATTGATTGCGCGGGCAGTTTATAAAGACCCGCAATTTATTTTGTTCGATGAAGCAACAAATGCATTAGATTCTATTAATGAAGCTACAATTATGAATAATTTAGGGGATTTCTTCCGTGGTCGAACCGTCATAATTGTGGCCCACCGTTTGAGCACGGTCTGCCAAGCCGACCAGATAATGGTACTGGACAAGGGAGAAACGATAGAGGTTGGTACCCATTCCGAACTGGTTAAGCAACAAGGCTCGTATTGGAAATTGGTCAAAAACCAGTTGGAAATCGACATTTAATCATTGATATATATTTATTATATAACAATGCCTCTAGTGTTAATCTGCTAAGTAATGCATCAGAGCAGCGATTTTATTGAGCTTCGAGCGGAAGAAGTACAAGAGATTTTAGCGCGCCCACCTAAGTGGCTACTTCGATGGGGAATCACTGGGGTATTTCTCCTAGTGGTGATAATTTTTATCGGCACATGGATGGTACGCTACCCGGACCTTGTCCATGCATCTTTCAGGCTTATTGCTACGAATGCGCCGAAGGCTGTTGTTACAAGAACCGACGGCAAAGTCATACATTTATTTGTGCAGGATGGACAGCAAGTACAAGTAGGAGCGCCACTAGCGCATCTTGAAAGTAATGCCAGCTATGCGGAAGTACTGTGGTTGGGTGAAGAGTTACAATCTGCGTGGCATTTTGCCCAAAACGGAGAGTTAGAGAAAGTCCAGCTTGCAAGCCTAGCATCCTATCACGAGTTAGGCGAATTGCAAGCTGCTTTTCAAACTTTTGAGCAAGCTAACATCCGTCTCAAATCGTACTTGGCGGGTGGATTTTTCAGCAAGAAAAAAGCTTTATTGCAAAAAGAACTAAGTGATTTGCAAGAGCTCTCGAAACAACTAAGACGGGAGCGTTTATTGCAGTTTCGCGATGCTAAACTAGCTCAGCAAGATTATGATGTGCAACGCGGACTAGCCTCACAAAAAGGAATAGCTTCGCTTGAACTCAAGCGCGAGGCAAGTAAGAACATTGAACGCCAGCTAGCCTATGAACAAATGGCATCCACGCTTATCAATAATACTTCGGCTCAACGAGCTAAGCAGAAAGAATTACTAGAAATTGATCGAGAGTTTTCGGAGAAACGCAGTCAATTTCTTCAGGCACTCAATAGTCTGCAAAGTGCTTTAGTCGCTTGGAAGGCCAAATACATCCTTATAGCTCCCGTTTCCGGAAGGGTTTTTTTTACAGGATTATTGCAGGAGAGCCAAGTCGTCGCTCTTAACCAAGAATTATTTTACGTGGCTCCCGAAAGTACCGGATATCTTGGCGAACTCCTGGTTCCGCAACGAAACGCAGGCAAAGTCCGAGTTGGCCAAGAAGTATTGGTGAGATTCGCGGGGTTTCCTTATCAGGAGTTTGGGTTCGTTAAAGGACGTATTACTACCATTGCCGATATTCCTCTTAAGGACAGCGTTTTTTTAGCCAAAGTAGTGCTATCCGAGGGCTTAAAGACCAGCTATGGAAAGTCATTAGTCTACAAGACTGGTATGACTGCTTCCGCCGACATAATCACTGCTGATAGCCGCTTGCTACAAAAACTCTTTTACCAGTTTCGCAAAGCAACCGATGGCAGATAACAATAAGTAGGATATTTTTTATATTACATCAATATGTTTAACTGTTTTATTTTTAGGCGCAATAAGTTGTCATAGTTAAGGAAATATATATCAAAAAAATTATAGTACAGTCGCAGTCAGCAAGGGCTTGACTAATATCGACGGAACGTCTACTGATACTGCTCAACCCGACTTGTCCCTTTAGTTGATTGGTTGTGTTTGCCCTAACTGCCCCCGCCGCCCTGGCTGCTCCCGCCGCCCTTGATGTCGTCATTGCGGATGCTTTTGCGCTGGCGCATGGCTTGCTGTTGCCCGAAGCGGTAGGTGAAGCCCACCCGAAACTGGCGCTGCTGGTTGGTGAAGCGGCTGTTCTGCGAAAAAGTGGGTGTGGCCGTCTCAGACGAAAACGTGCGCTGTGCCGTGAAGGGATACTGCGTATTGAACGACACGTCGGCCCGGCCCTTGAGCAGCGTTTGGCGTAGGCCTACCCCGTAGTAGACAAAGCCACTGCTACGTCCCTGCAGCGTTGGCCGCGCCAGGGAGTGAAACAGATTGCCTTGCAACGTTAACGTCTTGGTCGCCTTGTAAGAAGTATTGACATTGTAGTTGCCGGCGAAGCCGCGCCGGGTCAAACCCAAGGCCGTGCTGCGCAGCAGCAAATACTGCACGTTGCCTCCTACACTAAGGCTCCACTTTTCGGTGGGCTTGGTCGAGACGTAGCCGTTAAGCTGGAAGGCCGTGTTGCTGGCCACGTTGGCGCTGGTTTGCAGCACTAAGTTGGGGGCGGGCACAATCTCGGCGGGTACGGGCAGCAGCGGCTGGGTGCTGGCAAAGCTCACGCGCTCGATGGAATTGCCGGTGCGCAAGACGGAAAGCGCCACGTTGAAGGACGTCGTTTTGATGAAGTTGTTGTAGCTCAGTTCCACTGAGTGCGTCAACTCGGGGTCCAGGTCGGGGTTGCCGTAGGAGTAGCTGATGGGATTGCTGCGGTTGACGTAGGGGTTCAGGTAGTAGATGTAGGGCCGGCTGATGCGGCGACTGTAGGCCAGGCGTAGACTACTGGTTTTGCTGAGCTCGTAGCTCACGTTGGCGTTGGGCAGCGGCGTGACGTAACTGCGATAGGGAATACCGGTGTGGGTGTTCGCAAACTCGGCCCAGAGGCCCGTGCGCTCCACGCGCCCGCCCAGGCCGAGGTGCAGCTTCTCCGAGGCGTTGAAGTTGTACGTGGCATACGCGGCTTCCACGTCCTGGCGGTAGTCGAAGGCGGTGCCCCGGTAGCGGGACGTAGCAAACTCGGGGGACAGGGCCGGAAACAGGGTGTCGACCTGCGCCTGCGAGCCCGTCAGGCGAACAATACCCTTGAGGCCAAACTCTAGCGTCTTCTTCTCCCCCAGGGGCAAGGTGTAGTCACTTTGCAGCGTGTACTCGTGGCCCGGCAGGCGGGTGGTGCTGCGCTCGCGGTAGCTGGCTTGGCTCACGTCGAGCGCCCGGTCGCTGTTATTGAACTGGTTAAATTCGTAGCCGTTGCGGTTGCCATTGTAGGCATATTGCACCAGGGTGCTCCACTCGCGCCGCTCCTGCTTGTAGGTGCGGGTATAGGTGCCGGTCACCTCGGCGTTGCCGCCGTTGTAGGTCGAGCGCGTGTCACGCAGAAACAGGGCTCCGAAGCCCGGCAGCGGCGTAGAGTAACGGTTCAGGTTGCCCGACTGGTTAGCGCCGCCGTAGCTGAAAAAGGAGCCGTTGAGCGAGAAGCTGTGGTGCTCGGCGGGGTCGTAGTCGAGGCCGAGCGAGCCCGAGCCGTAGTAGCCCGTGTTGCTGCCCGTGCCGTCCTGGCGCAGCGTGTCAGTGCGGGTAGGGCGGTAGGTTATCTGCTCGCTGCTCGACGCGCTGTGGCTGTTGTAGTTCAGCCCCCCGTTGAGCGAGGAGGTGAAGTTGAACTTGCCCTGGCGGAAGTTGAGCGACGCATTGCCATTGCTGCCGCGGTTGCCAGCGTTGGCCCCCACCGTGCCGTTAAGGCCCTGCTTGGCCCCTTTTTTAAGCACGATGTTGATGATGCCGGCCGTGCCCTCCCCGTCATACTTGGCGGGCGGGGTGGTAATCACCTCCACCGATTTAATCTGGTCGGCCGGGATACTTTTGAGGGCTTCCTTCAGGTTGGCGGCCAGCGTGGGCGAGGGCTTGTTGTTAATCAGGACCTTGAAGTTGCTGTTACCGCGCATCGTCACGTTGTCCTGGCCGTCAATAGCGAGCAGGGGGGCCTTGCGCAGCACGTCCTGGGCCGTGCCGCCGGCGTTGGTCACGTCCTGGTCGGCGTTGTAGACGAGGCGGTCCGGCCGGACTTCCATGAGCGGCTTTTGGCCGACCACCACCGCTTCGCCTAGTTTTTGCGCCGTAGCGGGTAGCCGAATGGGGCCTAGTGCCAGCCGGCCATCGGTCACGGTTACGGCCTGGGTACGCACGCCATAGCCCACGAAGCTGATGCGTAAGCGGTAAGCGCCGGCCTTTAGTTTGGTTAATTCAAAATACCCCTGCTCGTCCGCTGATTGCCCCGCCGCGGCTTTTTCGGAAGGGGCCGGTGGCAGGAGCACGACCGTAGCAAAGGGCACCGGCTTTTGCGTAAGCGAATCGAGTACGGTGCCCGTCAGCGAGCCACTGCCCTGGCCAGGCGCTTGCGCTGCCGCCCGCTGGCCGAGTACTGAGCAGCATAACAGTAACAATATTCGATGAGCTAAAGCGACAACGTGCTTCATGAAAAGGCAGGTAAAACGATGACAAGAAGCGCTTCTTAACTAATTAGCTACCACGCGCTACTCCGCACCAAAGGTAGGCTGCGCTGCTAGCTTAGCTAAATTGCCAGCTGAATATTGTTGCAATTAAAAATGTGCTTGTAGCAACGCAGAAGCTGGAAGCTACCGGTCGGCGTTCTGAGGCCTTCGCGTGCTAAGAAAAGAGCCCTCGTTTGCCAAACAGACTTGTAAAATTGGGCAAAGCGGCTAGCGCTAACCTAAACGCGTTCCGAAAGGTGTAGTGGCTGTAGCAGAAGTAGGCGGCTGACCAGCGGTATCTTGCAGGTATGCAGGGCCACAAGCAGTTTACTGACAAAGTCGTCACCGGCGTTCGTTTGTCCGAGCGGGTGCTGAAGCAAAATCTCTACCGCCAGCTAGCGAAGTTGCGGAATCGAGGGCTTTACCTACGATGCGGAAGCAGACTGCTTTACGTGCTCAGCCGGCAAGGTGCTGACTTTTAGATTATTTTGTAAAAATCAGGACAGTGAGCTGGGGAAAATATACCGCGCGGCTAGCCGAGACTGCCGCTTGTGCCCGCGGAAGCCGACCTGCGTCCCGAAGGTCAAGAAACAGCAGTATATTCGAACCGCCTATGCCGCGCACTACCGCCGCACCCTGACCCGACAGGGTCGATATATACGTCGGCTGCGTCAACGTACCATAGAACCCGTATTTGGCACTTTACTGCAGCACTATGGCCTACGCCGGGTCAACCAACACGCGATGTCTTAGCAGTACGCATAAAACGATGCTGCTAACCGCCATCGCCTTAAACCTTAAGTAGATCGAGCACCAGTCCCAACACACCTTGTGTCGGGCCAGCGCCCTGCCCAAGCCATCATCAGAGCAGCGGCTTTTATCCTTTTTGCGCACGTATTACTGCCGGTAGCAGCAGCTTGGGAACTGGAGGCAAAACGGACCAAGAGTTCTGCAGCAGCCACCGTAACTTATTGACCCTGTATGTATTGTAGCTCACTTGAGTAATTGCCTCAGCAAACAAGGTTCAGAAAGGCAGTCCAGAAAGAAACAGCTAATTGGTTTATTGAACCTAGCTTTTTGGACTGTGTGAAAATGTCATCTGGTTAAAAGTCAAGGACATATTATATACGGTATGTCCTTAAAGTAATTTTGTCTCCCTGCTGCTATAAAAAGGCCAATAACGCTTCTTTCGGCGCCGGAAAGAGGCGTTAGGTGGGTGCTTTGGGCTCCAGGCCGGCACCTCGTACTCCGGCTCCTCAATGACAAAGGCAGCGACTGTCACAGCCCACAGCTGCTGCACCCGCTCGCGGGCGGCGTCCAGGTCGGCGGCCGATGCCTGCCGGCTTTCCTTGCGCGCCACTCCCCCCGCTCGGCGGCCAGGTAGGCTTCAAGCTGCGCCATGGTACCGTACGCCAAGCGGCCTGCAGAGTAGCGCGCAACGCGGGGCAGCATCATGCCGGGTTGGTTATTGAGAAAGTCCCGCAGCGAACCGCTCTTGTTCCAACGCTTCGCTGCCCACCGGGCGGGCGGCGCGGGTACGGGCTGCCCGCACCCACTTGCCCAATATGGCTTCGCTCATGCCCAATGCTTGCGCGACGCGCGGGCCGGCTGCCCGTCCTGCGTTACGCGGCGAACTGCCTCGGTCCGAAAGGCCGCATCGTACTTGGTTCGGTGCCGCTTAGCGGCTGGTTTTTCTGCTTCCATGACAAGGGAAGGTTACTTTCGCCCTGTCCACTTACCCGACCACCTCAGTTGGCTAATAGTGAGCTGAGCGCTAGCTCGTACTAAATAATGTAGCTACATGATTCCGCCCCCCAGGTGTGCGAAGCCAACTTTTAGACGGTAGCGCCGGCCTGAGCAATTTACGGTAGGCCTACACGACTAAAAAAGACGCTAGCTAGTCTTACTTTATCTTTAAAGCCTTAAAGCTTTACTATCTGCGTAAGTAACTGATAGATAGTATTTTATAAGCGTTAATTGCTACTAAAACCGTCTTATCTGCTACCTAAACCGTCTTATCTGCTACTTAAACCTAACTGACCTGCTACCATAACCGTCAGGTTGCCGCTACTAAAACCGTCTCATCTGCTACCTAAACCGTCAGGCTATTTCTGCCAATGCCTTCCTAGCCGCTGCTAAAACCGTCTCCGTTAGCTAGGCGATTCAGGTAGAAAAGACGGTTTCGGTAGCAGTAACCAATCCGCGAGGCAGGGGAGCGGAGTATGCACCTGCTACAATTTTTGCTAAATTTCGTACTTTAGGAGCGGATAAAATTTCGCCTGATGACTGACGCTACGCAGACGCTCACGATTAGCTTTCCCACGGAGGAGATAGTTCGCCAGCACAACGCCATGATTAACAGCCCGTTTAATTTGGCATCCACGGAGTGGCGGCTTTTCACCTGTATTCTGGCGCGGATACGACCCACTGACACGGAATTTGCCGTGCACGTTATTCCAGTGTCCGAATTCATGGACCTTTCCAGCAGTAACTGGGCTTACGAGTACGTGCGCGACATGAAAAGCAGCCTGGCCGGGCGTACCCTGCAATTAGAAATCATCCCTGAGACGGGAAAGCGTTTAAAGTCAGGCCGTACCCACCGTGATATCCCGCTGTTTTCCCTCCTCGACTACGTTGAGGGGAAGGGCTGCATCGAGGCGCAGCTGAATCACCAGGTCATGCCCTACTTGCTGGAGTTGACGCGGGGGGGCCAGTTTACCCGCTCCGTGGTGCAGGAACTCAAGAGTCTCAAGAGTGCATACGCCCATAAGCTCTACTGGCTCCTATCGGAATACCGCTTTCGGGGGAGCGAACCTTTACCTATGATGACTTGCGTTACCGGCTGGGAATGAGCGAGAACGAGTACGCTGACCGGTTCAACAACTTTAAGGCGCGCATCATTGATAAAGTACAGCTTGAACTAGCCAAAACCGACCTGGCCTTTACCTACCAGGTGCTGCGCACCGGCAAGAAAGCGACGGGTATTGTCTTTCGGTACTCGGCCCGGCCGATACCATTGGACCCAACGCCATCTGCTACCAAAACCGTCTCAGATGCCGACCTGCTGCCGGCCGAGCTTGTGGAGCAGCTGCGGGCCATTGGTATCAGCCAAGACAGTGTCGCTGAACTAACGCGCGACGTGTGCGAAACCAAGCGTTACCCGGTGGACTACATCTGGTACGTGCTCAATAAGTCCCGGCAGAACACTAAAACCAAGATTAAGAGCCTGGGCGGCTGGGTGTTCAAATTGGTACGCAACCGGTCGTTGCTCGACGAGTATGAACGCAGCCTCAAGCCTCCCACTACGGCAACTGGGCAACCCCGGCCGGCGGCGCCGGCCGGGAAGGCAGCACCCACGCAGGCAGAGGTAGCCGCCCGCGAGGGCTGGCGACAGTGCCTAGCGCGACTGGAAAAAGTGCTGGGCTCCCAGAGCCTCGCCACCTGGTTTAAGCCTCTGCAACCGCTTGTTTTCCAAAATGGAGTGCTGGAGCTTGGCGTTCCTGACCAGCGCATCTACGACCACATTGAAAGCACGTATGTGGAGGAGCTGAAGGAGGTACTCAGGCAGGTGTTCGGGCCGGGGTTCAAGTTGGAGTATTCGGTGACGCTGGCCCAGAGCGCTTAGCCGGGCGGGTAGAGTTAAGTTAACTAATTGACGAGTAATAAATCTTCCAGCCGGGTCGTATAGGCTGGCGTGCGCCACTGCGCTTTGCCTTCCCAGGGTGCCCGGCTATCGGGCCGGCGCTGACGGGACAGCACGACGGCGCTAGCCAGGCGAACCGTGCCCCGACCAAAGCGACTGTTCAACGCATCGAGGGCGCGCATCAAGCGCGGCTGCTCCGGGACCGTGGGGAAAGTAGGGGCCACCGGGATAGCCGCGAATAAATCCAGCTGCTGCCCCTGGCCCGGGGGCTCCAGGCCGTCGAGCACGACGCCGGCTTTGTGGTACGGCACGCCAGGCTCCCAGATGCGGTCGAGCAATAGGTGGGCGTAGCTCAGCAGCACCCGCGTGTCGGCCGTGGGTCCACTCGGTAGCGTCAGGGTAGCCGAGCGCGAGTAGGGCGGCGTTACCGCGGCCGAGTACCGGTTCTTGCCCAGGTACACCGTGAGCAGGTGCGCCAGGTCGCCTTGTCGCCGCAGCTTTTCCGCCGCGCCGGCCAGGAACGTGGCGACGGCTGCCAGTACCTCAGCCTGAACGTGCAGGGGTTGGCCAAACGTGCGCGAGCAGCTGATGCTCTGCCGGCTCAGCGTGCCATCTTCGGAAGGGTGCAGGCCCGCGCAGGGCTGGCCCTGAAGCTCCTGCACCAGGCGCACCCCCACTACCCCACCCAGGTGCTTGCGCGCCCAGGGCTCGGAAACCCGGGCCAGGTCGGCGGCCGAGTCGATGCCGGCAGCCGTGAGCTTGCCGGCGTACTGCCGGCCGATGCCCCACACGTCGGCGGCGGGCACCTGGCCCAGCGCCCAGGCTAGCCGCGCCGGCGTATCGAGGTGCACGACCCCCTCGAACTGCGGTTTTTTCTTGGCAATGCGGTTGGCGAGCTTGGCCAGCGTCTTGGTGGGGGCCACGCCCACGCAAGTCGGGATGCCGGTGCTGCGCTTGACGCCGGCGCGCAGCTGGCGGGCGAACGTTTCCAGGTTGCCCAGGTACGGCGTCAAGTGCTTTTCCAACCCGTGCAGGTCCATGAATGCCTCATCAATTGAGTAAATTTCCAGGCCGGGCACCTGCTGCGCGAGATGGTGCATGACCCGTCTGGACATGTCGCCGTAGAGCGGATAATTGGAGCTGAAGACTTGCACTTCGTGCTGCCGCAGCAACTCCTTAACCTGAAAATAGGGGTCGCCCATTTGCAGCCCCAGGGCTTTCGCCTCGGCCGAGCGGCTGATGATATTGGCGTCGTTGTTGGAGAGCACCACCACGGGCTTACCTTCCAGCCGAGGCTGAAAAACGCGTTCGCAGCTCACGTAGAAGTTGTTGGCGTCGAGAAGGGCAAACATGGCCTTGGCTAAAAGTTTGGTACAGCTGTTACTTGGCCGGATTCTCCCATTGCGTAGTCAGGCGTTGGTCCGAAGTATCTTTGGCGTATGGCCAGGATGCGAATTGTATTTGAGTTTGAGCAGGGCGAAGCGCCCATAACCCCAGCGCTATTAGCGAATTACTGGCATGAGGGCACCGATAGCGGTAGCAGCGACCAGCAGACGCGGGACTTGGGACTAGAAAGTGAGCTTGCCATGTTCGCGGCCGTGAAAGCGCAGCCGGAGCTACTGCGCCAACTCTGGTTAGAAAAAGCTATCTCCTGGCTGCAATGGTTAGAAAACTCAGAAGTGTACGACCTGGTAAAGCCCGTAGCTCCACCTGGGCCGGACCTGCACAAAATAGCTGCTGGGCTTCACGACTACGCACGCACCTACTTCCTAGAAGATGGGGTACTCGATGATTTCCGGAGCGATACGCTGATTCGTTGGGTACTCAGCCTGCGCATGGTCAAGGTCAGCGTGGAAGATGCGGAGGGCGTTCTACTAAATAGCGACGATAAGCCGCTACGGCGCACACGGAGCCGCAAATAAGGCGGTTTTAAATTTGGCCGTTAACACGCCTTCCCCTTTGCTCCTGGGGCACTGCTCATGAGGCCAATCATCCTGTAAATCTCTCATGTTGCTAGGTTTTTAGTGATGTTAGCAAGTAGGTTAGCTTTCCAGCGTAACTAGTTGCCAAATGCGACTTTTGGACTAATCTTTCAAGACAGGCCAAACATGGCTAGTCGTGGCTGTGCAGCAGCGCCGTGAGCCGCCCAGGTATCAGTTCGTGCACGACGTGGGTAACCACGCCCCAGATGCGCAGGTCCTCGGCGTTATCACCAATCTTATAGGGCGGGTAAGCCGGATTTTCCGGCATGAGCCACCAGCTTTGGTCTTTACGCACCAGGCGCTTCACGGTACACTCGCCCTCGACCACGGCCACCACTATCATGTTGTGGTCCGCCTCCAGGTGCTTATCGACGGCCAGCAGGTCGCCGGCGTGAATCTCGGCGCCGCTCATCGACTCGCCGGAAACCCGCAGCAGGTACGTGGCGTCCGGGTGCCGCAGCAGCAGCCGGTTCAGGTCGATGACGCCCGCCAGCTCATCGGAGGCCGGGCTGGGAAAACCGGCGGGGACCAGACTACTGAAAACCGGCAGTAAAAACGGCGTGGCCGTCCGGTCGGGGATGCGAATGAGGTGAATATTGGTCATAGGGCGGCACGGGAGGGGCCGCAAAATAAACGATTGCCAATAAACTTAGTTTGTATTTAGCTAAATCAGCTAGGAATTGGTGCCGACTGTAGAAGTTCGAATAATATGAATTTACTTAGCAGCATCTAGTTACTACTGTTACGGTTCTGCTTTATTTAATGGCGAGCTTGTCGCTGCTAAGTTCTCCTAAAGTTTGTTCTATTAAACAAACTTTTGTAGCTTGTTCTGTGATGAATGACCCCGAAATCCGGTCCTTGCTTCGCGCCCACTTGCTGCCCTGCACGGCCGTGCTCGATGAGTTGCCCATCGGCAATACTATCGGGGCCATGACGCGCGCGGACGTGGTAGCCCTGGGTGACGGCTACTTGCACGGCTATGAAATCAAGGGCGACAGCGACACCCTTAAGCGCATACCGCTGCAAGTGAACTGCTACGGCCACGTTTTCTCGGCCATCAACTTTGTAGTCGTCGAAAAACACGTGGGCAAGCTCCCCCCGCTGGTGCCGACGTGGGTGGGCCTGTGGGTGGCCAGCGCCGGGCAGCTGACGTGTGCCCGAGTTGCCGGCCCTAACCCCGCGCAGAGTAAAACCTGGCTGGCGGGACTGCTGTGGCAAGCGGAGCTGGTGGCCTTGCTGAAAAGGCACGACGTGCCGGTGCTCAGTCGCTGGCGCGTGTGGGAGTGCTGGGAAGCGCTGGAGGCTGCTGAGCACATCGCTGTGCACCAAACCGAGTCTTTTGTAAGTGAGTGCCTGCTGCGACGATTGCCGAGCCGGGAGCGCCGGCAGCAGAACGCGCAGCTACGCCGGCAGGGGTAATCAACGAGGGATTTTTGGGCCGTGGGGGAAAAGTGCGAACTACGCGAAATAAGGGGATTTATTTGCGTTTATTAGTATTAAATACACGTATAATATACAAGTTTTAGCGTAATTTTATACCCCAAGCCCCCCGATACCTCACCTTCTCCTACCTACTGCCATGAAAATTGCCCGCCAATCCAAGCTAGCCCTCAAAACCCCGGCCCCCCTCCCCGCCCTGCGCTTCGAGAACGTGAACTGGCCCGTTGTGTTCGAGCTGGAGGAGTTTCAGATGCTGGGGCTCTGCAACCGCCACGTAACCATCGACAACACCGGCCGCGACTGCTACGGCCTGCCCCTGATAGTTGACGCGGAGGCCTACCCCAAGCAGGGTAGCCCCTACTGCCTGCCCTTCTCCCGCTACGACGAGAAGCACCTCAACGACTTGCTGTGGCAGCTGCATACCCTACGCCAGGGCGCGTATGCGCTGACCGAGCGCCTGGCCTACAAGTGGTACCTGGACGAGTGCGAGCCCACGGCTACCCGGCCGCGCCGCGAGCCGCTGACCCGCCAGCAGTATTTCTTGCAGCGCGTGGTACGGTACGTGCAGGCGAAGGTATTGCCTTCCGCCCGGTCGGCCCGCCACTACCTGGTGCGCGAAACCCCGGCGCAGTATGAGGCCCGCGATGCGGCCGCCGAGGCCCAGGGCGGGCGCTACGTCACCAACCTGGAGCGCTTCGCGCAGCTCGATTGGCTGGGCCGAGTAGTCTTCGCGCTCGAAGGCCAGGTACGCCACCAGCGCCAGGAAATCTACTTCTCCCGGCTACTGGCCCAGGCCGAGGCCCGCCAGCAGCTTGCCCAGACCGAGGCCCGCCGCGAGAGCCGCCAGCTTTGGTACCCCATCGACCAGCAGCGCGAGGCCCAGCGCCTGGAGCGGCTGGCCCAGCGCCGCGCCGGCGTGCAGTTGGAGCCCGCCGCTGAGCCGGTGCAGTTCGACCTGTTCCGGACAGCGGCTTAGCCACCGATGCCCCTACCGCTTTCCCAGGCCAGCACATGATTAAGTATCACGGGACCCCGATGGGAGGCAGTAAGCAGGATGCACATACTGCCTTGGCGGGGCGTTACGCGCTAGTGCCATTTTCCCGCCCCGACGACCTGGCGCTCGTCGTCGGGGCCTGCCGCGGGTTCCTGGCGGATAACGGGGCCTACTCCTATTGGCGCAAAGGCTTTGCGGAGTACCCCCACTATGAGGCCTACGTGCGCTGGGTCGAAAAAATCCAGCCGCTGCCAGGCTTTCACGGCGCCATTATCCCGGACCACATCGCCGGCGACGAGCGGCAAAACAACGAGTACCTGCGGCGCTGGCCAGTTCACCTAACCGGGATTCCAGTTTTCCACATGCACCACTCACTCGACCGCGCCCGGTGGCTAGCCCAAACCTACGACACGGTTGCTCTGGGCGGCGGGCGAGGGTATGAGCAGTTGAAAAGCGCCAGCTGGTGGGCGCGTATGCACGAGATAATGAGTGCGTTTTGTGATGAATACGGGCGGCCGCTGTGCCGCTTGCACGGCCTGCGCATGCTAGACCCCAAGGTATTTACCAAGTTCCCACTAGCCTCCGCAGACTCGGTAAATGCTGCCCGCAACAGCGGCAGCAGCCAGCGCTTTGCTCCCGGCCTGACGCGCGGCGAACGTGCCTGCCTGATTGCCGACCGCATCGAGCAGCAGGATGCCCCCCAGGTATGGCTACGCCCTGAGCTACTAGCCCGGCGGCAACTAACCCTTTTCTAACCACCACTGAAAGTTATGTACGCCATTGTTCCTAGCCCCCGAACCGTACTCGACCAGCTGCCGGCCGACCCCGCGCCGCACCAGGTAGCTTTTCTGGCCGAGGCCATCTACTACGCCAGCCGCGACTACACCGAGCCCACGTTTCCCCAGACGTACTACCAGCTAGTTGACACCCAGCGCTACCACCGGGCCGCAGTGTATCTGTTGCAGCGCCGGCAGCGCCCCGAGGCCCGGCCCCCGCAGCCTGCGCAGCGCCGCGCCCGGGCGCTCGACTGGCTGCGCGAGCAGGTGGTGAACTACCCGAGCTTGCTCACCGACGAAGCCGGCCAGCTCACCAGCGCGGGCGTGCAGGCGTTTCTTCAGCGGCACTACCCCGCCGAGTTGGGCGACGTGCTGGCCGGGTGGGCGCAGCTCTGGCTCAACAACCCACCGCCCGGCTGGGCCGATTGGTATTGGTGGAAGAAAGCGTAACTGCTAAGTAGCAAAAAGGCCCATCCTTGCGGTTGGGCCTTTTTGCTACTTAGCAGTTACGCTAGTGTAAGTATCAGCATACCAACTGCCAGTATACCGACCGCGCCGCACCAGAGGTAGCGAGTCGGGCGGGAATCACACACGCGAGCCAGCACCACGACACAGACGAGCATGCCGGCCAGCTTAGTACGTTCATCGAGTTGCTGTGCGCCAAAGAGCAGTACGCAGCCTACCAAGCCGGTAACTATGGCCACCGCGAGGTATGCGATGGTGATTGGCTGCTCGAATAACGCGTCGTGCAGCTGATGCCAGTAAGTGGAAAAAGTATTTTTCATCTGGTGGAAATGAGTAAAACCCTTGGTTGACGGTAAGATAAGGGCTAGCTCGTTCTTCTGCCAAAAATATAATCTTGTGACCTGGCCATATTCAATAAATAAGCCTGCCCTATATCGAACCAATGATTTTTGATACTGCCTCAGGCGTAGCGGCTGCCGCGCGCGGGGCCCGGCCGGCCAGTGTCGGCGGTCGAGGGAAACTGAGTGGGTCTTCAAGGGGGCGAAGCGACAAAAACGGGGGGCTTTTGGGCCGTGGGGGGAAAGTGCGAACTACGCGAAATAAGGGGGTTTATACTTGTTTAATTGTATTAAATACACGTATAATATATAAATCAGGTCGTAACTTTAACTTGTTAAACAGCCCCCCTTATGAGCGAAGAAACAGCCCCCATCGTCGTCGTAGAAGAAGCCTACACCATCTTGCAGCACCTCGGCGGCCGAGGGTTCCTGCTGATGACCGGCGCCCATAACCTGTTTGCGGCCGGCTGCTCGGAGAGCAACCCCCTCCCCTGGCTGCGGATGGACTTGCAGCCTAACCAAGCGGGCGTTAACCGCCTCAAGATTACGGTAAGCGCGACCGATAACTACCGGCTGGACTTTTACCACCAGGAGCTAGTTGACTTCAAGCCGGTAATCACCAACGAGCAGGTTTTCGAGGAAGTCGGGGTGGAGAACCTGGCGCAGACCTTCCGGGAGGTGACGGGCTACGAAACCCGGATGCCGCGAATTATCCGCATCGGCTAGCTCCGCCTGAGAATACCCGCGCCCAGCGCCTCGTAACCGGCCCCGATAGCTCAGCCAGTCCAGGTCGAGCGCCGGGCCCGCCACAGCCGCAACGACCTGGACTGGCTGAGCTACCGGGGCCGGGATGGCATCCTGCGTGGCGAGTTAGCCACGGCCTACGCCTATAAGCGGGCGCTGCTGGCCGCCGGCACTAAGGGCCGGTTCAAGCTGCATACCAGCAGCGGCAATCTGCTGCTTAGCTGGAAAACCGGCCTGAATGCCATGTGTCAACTGGCCGGCTGGAAAACTGCCATCTACAAAAACGCCTAACATGCAGTTCGACCTTTTTGCCGTCAATTCCACCCAGCCGGTAGACCTGCGGAGTACGAAGCTGCCGGACCTGGCCGAGGCCGCCGCCCAGGTGGGCACCGTTGCTAGCTGGCAAACGCTCACCCTGAGCCAGGTGCTGGAGTTGTGGGACCAGCTTTACACCGACTTTGTGGCCTCGCTTCAGGCTCCTATTGAGCACGCGAGATGTTTCTGCCAGGAGCACGGAAAGCACTACGGGGAAGGCGGGCCGGGGGCCCGTAAATTTTACCAGCGCGAATATGAGCGCTTGGTGCAGGGCCAGCAGCAGCTACAGGTAACGGTAGAAAATCTGTTTTGCGCCAACATGCTAGGGGTATTCGCGCAGGGTAAGGAGGTGCTCAAAGCCGGGGGGCTGGACGAGGACGAGGCCGAAGAAAGCAACGAGTTTTTCAACGCGGTTTTCCAGCATCCCGAGCCCGGCGACCTGGGCAAGCTGATGCCGGTGCTCATGCGCGACCTAGCCCAGGAATACCAGCGGCTGCAAGCCCGCTAGTCAGAATGTTAAGTGGTACTTGGCCGCTTCTTAGCCACTACCTCTATGCTAATTGTAACCAAGGTGAGCAATCCAACAACTAGTAGCGAGCTATAAGCCACACGCTGATAGGTGGGTGAGGGAAGCGGCAACAAGACAGTTAAGGCTACTATTACGGTGGCCGAGAAGCTAATTGGCCCACTATACCGAAAGTGTAGTAGGGCCAAGCATAAATACGCCGTGCCGACCGCCACGGCGGCCCCAAAAGTAGGCCCTGCCTTCGTGGTGGCAGACAAGTAGTAGAACAGACAGGTAAGCAGGCAGACGAAGCCTGCTGCATTAGTAGTGAATCGCATGAGTTAAATGAGGAAGAGTGGGTAAGCGAGTGCTAGTAAGGTGCGCGTAACTGGGTGGGAGTTAAGAAGTGAGTTTAAGCACCTGCTTTACCACTAGCACGTACACCATCAAGAGCATGAGCAGCATCGTGCCAACGCGCTGCGCTTTATCGAGTACCCGCTCCGACGGCTTGCGCCCGGTCAGCATTTCGTAGAGCAGAAACATAACGTGGCCCCCGTCGAGGGCCGGAATGGGTAGCAGGTTCATAAAAGCCAGCACCATGCTCAGCAAGCCCACCAGGCCCCAGAAGTGGTTCCAGTCCCAGTGCCCGCCAAACTGCTGGGCAATCTCCACCGGGCCGCTCAAATTGTCGGCCGCCGAAAGCTGGCCGGTGACCATCTTCCCGAGCGCCTTGGCTTGCAGGCGGGCGACCGTGCCGGCGCGCTCCAGGCCGTGGCTCAGCGCTTGCGCCGGTGTGAAGTAGCGCGTACCGTGCGCCAGGTCGCTTTGCTGCTTGACCCCGATTTTTCCATCGGCATTAACGGTAATAGTCTGGTGCAGCGTCAGCACCCCGCGCTGCACCACGAAGGGCAGCGCCTCCTTCCGATGCCGGGCCAGGGTAGTCGTGAGCTCATCGAAGAAACGGATGGGCTGGCCAGCCACGCGCAGGATGCGGTCGCCGGCTTGCAGGCCGGCTTGGTCGGCCGGAAAGCCGGGCACGACCTCCGCCACCGAGAAGGGGGAGCGCGGCGAAACGAATGCGCTATCGTCCCCCTGCTTACTGTAGCACTCAAAAAACCCGCGCCCCAGGGGCGGCAGCGCCAGCAGGTGCCCTTGCCGCTCGACGGTGAAGCAAGTGGCCGGGTTGAGCAGTAGGTCGGGGTCGTACACGTCATTGAACTCGACTACTGGCCGCCCATTGATTTGCACTATCCGGTCCCCGTTGCGAAAGCCCACGCTGCGGCCGAGGCCGTTGGCCGCAATACCATAGCGCACGGCCGCGGCCGGCAGGTAATCGGTGCCCAGCCGGTAGGTCATCACCGAGAACACCACGATGCCGGTGGCCACGTTCAGTAGGATGCCGCCGAGCATCACCAGCAGGCGCTGCCAGGCGGGCTTGCTGCGAAACTCGTCGGGCTGCGGCGGGCCGGCCAGCGCGGCGGCGTCCTGGGTTTCATCGACCATGCCGTGAATGGCCACGTAGCCGCCGAGCGGAAACCAGCCGATGCCATACTCTGTCTCGCCTACCTTCTTTTTGAATAGGCTGAATTTGAGCTTGTCCGGTAGCGGAAACAGGAAGTCGAAGAAGATATAAAACTTGCTGACTCTAATCTTGAAGAGCTTGGCGAAGGCGAAGTGGCCGAACTCGTGCAGGCCGACGAGTAGCGACATGGCCAGCACGAGCTGGCCAATCATGGCAAAAATTTCCACTGAGGTAAGGGGGTAGAGGATGAAGCAACCAAGGTACCAAAGTTTCAATAAAGTTTGTTCAATCGGACAATCTTTCCCCTTGCTAGACCC
This sequence comes from Hymenobacter sp. BRD128, assembly GCF_013256625.1. Lineage (NCBI taxonomy): Bacteria > Pseudomonadati > Bacteroidota > Cytophagia > Cytophagales > Hymenobacteraceae > Hymenobacter > Hymenobacter sp. BRD128. The sequence continues at coordinate 86,584 of NZ_CP053909.1, read as the reverse complement.
TACCCAGCCCACCCCCCGCAATGCGGGAAGAACAGGGGGCTATTTATGTATTTATGTGTGTATCATAGCTTGTCGGGCCGTGGGGAGAAGGTTACGTTACTGAATAATAAGTCATTATCATTCGTGTAATGGATATTAAATACTTGTATTAAATACAATTTATGGGTATTTTTGTCTTGCTGTAAATCGCCAGCCCCCCTACCCATGAAGCACATATTTTCGGCCCCCGCCGCTGATGCCGCCGCCGGCAGTGCCCCCACCTTGCGCATTGACGCCGGCTGGGACCGCATTCTGCAACACTTCTTTCTCACTATCTGGCAGCTGGATGCCCAAGGCAACCAGGCGGAAATGCTTTACACTACGCTGAGCGAGCCCCGAGGGGGCGGGTTGCAGTCGCTGGATGAACTGATTGAAAAAGTGGAAGCGCACCAGGTCGAGGCCCCAGAAGGATTTTATGAGCGCCTGTATCTGGATGAGGCCTTTGAGGAGAGCAGCAATGCCGTAAAATTTTGGTGAGTACGCGGCGCGTAACGGCCTACTGTGATACGTGGCCGCCGGGCTGCTCCGCTGGGGCACTCGGCGGCCACGCTGCTTGGTGCCGTAGCCTGGCCAGACGAGTAGCTGATGGGCAGTGGGGGAAAAGCGGGCTACGGCAATAAAAGGCCCTTTTTTACTACTGTATTTAGCATTTAATACTTGTATTTAATACAAAATCGCCGTATCTTTAACGTGTACTAAGCGGGTTAGCAGCCCCCCCAACAGTCACTTTTTCCCCCCACGGCCCATGCTGAACAACGAGTTTTTCCCGACCCCTGAACGCGTTATTCGCCAGATGCTTTCGCCCTGGCTGGGCGCCGTCGCACACTGCCGGGACCGGGCAAAGTTGAGCGAGCTAACCATTCTGGAGCCCAGCGCCGGCAGCGGGGCCATTGTGGATTATATCGTGCGCCACATTGATAACGTCGAGCGCGGTTGCTACGGCCGCGACAAGAGCCGCAACATCTACACCTGCGAGCTGGACCCGGATTTGAAGGCCACGCTCGACGGCAAGGGCTATAAGGTGCTGGCGCATGACTTCCTGACCTACGAGGGCGACCACCAGTTTGATTTAATTATCCTGAACCCGCCGTTTTCGCGCGGCTGTGAGCATGTGCTGCACGCTTTTGACCGGGTGGCCAGCGGGGGCCACGTAGTGGCGCTCGTTAACAGTGAAACGGTGCTCAACCCCTTTACCGAAAAGCGCCAGCTCTTACAAGCCCTGCTGGCCGACCACGGCAGCGTGGAGCACCTGGGCGCCGCCTTCGAGGACGCCGAGCGCAAAACCAGCGTGGAGGTTTCCCTTATCCGTCTGCAAAAGCCCCAGGGCACCGACCGCTTAGCCTTCGACTTTACCCGGCACAGTGGCCCCACTCCGGACCTGAGCGAGGACAATCTAAAAGACCAGGTAGCCCTAAACGACGTGATAGGCGATATGATACATCGCCAGCAGCTGCTACGGGAGGCGTTTGTGGGCTTCACCCGCGCCCGTGCGGCGCTAGAGTTTTACCAGCACGGCGTTATCCGGCGCGGCCAGGGCGTGAACGTGCACAAGCTCGCCGGCGACGCGATAGAGTTTGGCGGGGCTAACCTGCGCAGCCAGTACAATTACTTCAGCGAAGAGCTGGGGCAGCACGCCTGGAGCGAAGTAATGGACAAGCTAAATATTCAGAAGTACATGACGCACCAAGTGCGCCAGGACTTCGCGCGCTATAGTCGTTCGTGCGGCTACCTCGACTTCACCAAAGAGAACGTGGCGCAGCTCGTTACAATGGTATTTGAGAATAAGGATACTATTTTGCAAAATGCCGTGGTGGCCGTGTTCGACCTCTTTACTTCCTACTACAAGGAAAACCGCTGCTACGTGGAGGGGTGGAAAACCAACGACCGCTATAAAGTCAACCGTAAACTGATTCTGCCCCGCTGGGTCCGCTGGAGTGACTGGGATAAGCCTGACCAGCTCAAGCGCTACGGCAGCTACTTCCGCTTAGACTTTGGCGTATCAAGTCAATATAGGGACATAGACCGCGTAATGTGCTATCTTTCCGGCACTACCTACGAAAAGTGCCACACGATAGAGCAGGCGCTGACTACCCATTTTAACCACCTCGGCAAGGTCTATCCCGGCGAAACCTTCACCGACACGCTGCAAAGCGAGTTTTTCGAGATTCGCTTTTTTAAGAAAGGGACGTTGCATTTGACGTTCCGCGATACTCGGCTGCACCAAGAATTCAACCTCCGCGCCTGTGCCGGTAAGCTCTGGCTACCGGAGCCGGAAATGAAAGCTTATCAGCAGCGCCAGCGGGGCCCGTTTGACCCGGAGCCCGCCGCCGAGCCCCTGCCCGAGCGCCGGCAGCTCGTAGCCAGTACCACGGAGCCCGGTACGGGGGCGGGCGGTTTGCAATTCTCCTTATTCGGGGACCAGCCAATGGCCCAGGCCGCCTAGCCAGTCGGGCCGTGGTAGCCGAGTGGCAAACGCTACTCGGCTACTGGGGCCTGCCCAGTGCGCAGCACGAACAGAACGGGGAGAGAGGGCGCGTTAACTTTGTATTATTTACTTGTATTTTATACAACAATTGGCGAGGTTATTGCGTTAAGTAGTCAGAAGCTCGCGACGCACTGACCGTCCACTGCGCCAGCCGCTCCCCCCCGCGCCATGTACCTCGACCTGGATTTGGACAGCAGCGAAGTAATCGCCGACCGCTTCGACCCGGCGGATGAGCAGGCGCCGCGGCCCACTATCACGGCGGCCGAACTGGCCGCGTGGGAAGCCAACCCCCTCTTCTAGCCGAGCCTGCCATGCACCCTGACCTGGCCTACGCCGCGAGCTACCTGCTCTTCCGCCACGCGGCCTACGTGCACCGGTGCCTGCGGGCGGTGAGGCGGGCCGGGGGCCGCCCGTCGCCCCTCCAGCGCTGCTACCGGCGTAAGGGCCGGCGCCTGGTCGCCATCCTGACGGCGTGCCAGCCGGACCCCTACCCGCCTGTCCTCGCTCCTGATTCAGATACCCTGCCTTTTTAATCACTTAATCACTTTAGCCATGAGAGGTCTAAATCTGCCTACTGATGAGGCAATCGTGTCGCTGGCAGCCCAGGCGGGCTTTACGGTGGGCTCGGTGGTGCGGCTGCGCACCGGGCCGGACTATATCTCGGCCCCCATCCGCGCCTTTTCCTGGTGCGACGGCCAGGTACTGGCTTCCTGGTTCGAGGGCGCGGAGCGCGCGCCCCTGTCGGCGCTGATGCTCGTGCCGCTGAGCGGGGCCGACCGGGAGGCGATGGACCGTACCCTCGACAAGTGGCAGGCCGATTTCGAGCGCGCAACGGCTAGCCAGGGCCTGGACGCCACGAGTACCGACTGGATACCGGATTACCCCCGAGCCCGGCGGAGCTGGTGTTGGGGCAGGCCCATGACCTGCGTGACGAGGAGGGGTTCTCATTTGATAATCAGGACTCGACGGAATATCCTGAAAATCCCCTCGATGAGCAGCGCGCCTAGGTTCCCCGAGCAACTACCCAGCGGCCAGCCCCTGGATAGCCCGTCGTTTACCCTGGCCTACTGCCAGCCCTCGCGGTTACCGGCCGTGGTTGTATACCCCCGGGTAGACTTCCAAGCCGGGCGGCTCGTGCTGAACTTGTTCCTGCCGCAGCCGGCGGCCGCGCCCGTGGCCCAGCTCCGGGCCGGTACCCTGCAATATGGCTGGGTCGAGCCCCTGGCCGGCTTTCCCCTGCTGCTGCTCAGCGTGGGCGAGTGGCTGGTGGAGGCGGGCCTGAATCTGCTGCGCATACCGGGGGCCGCGGCGCAGGCCTGGCTGCGTAACCCGGGGGCGGAATTGCACTTAGTTCTGCTGGATGCCGGCACGGCCAGCATCCTGCTGGAGCACACCGTGCACACCGCCCCCACCTTCGGGCAGGAGCTGCGCGACTGCCTGGCCACCCAGCAGGCGGCGGCGCGCACGGCCCAGGTGGCCGACGAGGTGTTCCAGCTGCTCCAGCAGGCGCATGACCCGCGGGAGCGGCTGAGCCAGGCGACCTTCTATCACCCGGTTTGCTCCTCCCCTCCCCCCGCCCCCGAAGAAGGGATTACTGGGGCAGTGGGGAGAAAATATTCAACTTTGTAAATAAACAGTGTTAAATAACTGAAAACTAGCATCTTAGGTTCTGCTTTTGCGTATATTTGTATAGATAACACGTTAAAGCTCAGCCTGCTATGAACGCCCCCGCCACCGCCGCCACCCGCCAAGCACCCCGCCTCTTAATCGGGGGTCAGGCCCTTGTCGCGTTAGGTTCAACCCGCATTACCAACGACACGGACTACCTGGTAAGCGACCTGAGCAGCCCGGCCGACTTCCTGCACGACGAGGCCGCCAACGTGGACTACATCAACGCCAACGGCCACCAGTTCTTCGCCGCCGTGTGGAAAGCCGAAGCTGGCAACCGGAGCGGGGTCGCCACGCCGCAAAGCCTACTCGAATTGAAAGCCTTTTCCTTCGTGCAGCATTGCCTGAACCGCAAGTTTCAAAAGGCCGACGATGCCGAGTTCGATATAAAGTTCCTGGTGCGCACTTTCGGCTTGACGAGTGTGAAGCTAGTTGCCAAATTCGTAACCGCCGGGCAGCTCAGCGAGATTAAGAAAGTGATAGCCAGCGTGCACTAACGCCCCTTCGGGGCGTGGGCAGCCCCGATTTAGTTACTTTTTTACGGCCGCTGGCCTTTTCCGCAATGGCAGTTCCCACCACCCGCGCCGCGCTAGCGGCCTACATTCGTCAGAATCCGTGCCTGGACCAGGTGACGGTGGCCGACCTGAGCCAGGGGCTAGCCCAGCACTTTCAGCAGCACCCGGCGCTGCGGCTGGCCGTGGCCCAGTGGCTGGGCATGAGCCGGCGCGAGCGCCAGTGGCCGCAGCTCGTGGCGCAGCGCTACGCTATCTCCTTTTGCGACTGCCCGCAGCTGGCCGAAGTACTCCTGACCGGGGGCTACGTGGCGTATCCGGAGCCGGAGACTTTATTTCAAAATCTGCCTTAACGCAATATGCCTTAATTGGCTTTTCTTCGTATCTTTGAGTAAACCACTTTCAGCCCATGAATACTACTTTGCCCGCCCCTCAGGCCACGCGCACCGGGCTGCTGATTGGCGGCCACGCGTTGGCGCAGCTGGGCTCTTCGCGCCATACGGAGGACGTGGATTACCTCATCAACGACCCCGGGACCCGCGAGATGTTTCTGCACGACGAGGCCGCCAACGTGGACTACATCAACGCCAACGGCCACCAGTTCTTCGCCGCCGTGTGGAAAGCCGAGGCCGGTAATAAAACCGGTCGGGCGACTCCCCAGAGCCTGCTTGAGCTGAAGGCGTTCGCCTTCGTGCAGCACTGCCTGAACCGCAAGTTTCAAAAGGCCGACGATGCCGAGTACGATATAAAGTTTCTGGTGCGCACCTTCGGCCTGAAGAAGCTGAAAATCGCCCCTAAGTTTCTCGGCGCCGGCGAGCTGCACGAAGTCAACCGGGTCATCGCGAGCACCCGCGTCTAGGCCCACTCCTACCCCGGTCATGAACATTACCCCCGAGCAAGCCGCGATTGTGGCAAGCACCGGCGACATCAAAATCAACGCCGTGGCCGGCTCCGGCAAGACGACCACGCTCATCGAGTACGCCCGGGCCCAGCCCGCCACCGCGCGCGGCCTCTACCTGGCGTTCAACCGCACCGTGAAACTGGAGGCCCGCACCCGCTTCGCGGCGCAGGGCCTCCATAACGTGCAGGTTGAGACGGCCCACTCGCTGGCCTACGCCCACGTCGTGAAGAACAGCCGCTACCGCGTGCTGCAAGCCGGCAGCTACAAGTCGCACGAGCTGGTGGACGTGCTGGGCCTGCCGTCCAGCCAGGAGGGCCACGAGGAGTACGTGCTGGCCAGCCACATCAACAAGTTCCTGACCTACTTCTGCAACAGCGACAAGGCCAAGGTATCGGAGTTGAATTACCGCGATATCGTGTGGGAAGCGGCCGCCAAGGTGTTCGTCGAGCGGCACTACGCGGCCATCGAGCGCGGCTGCCGGCGCCTGCTGGCCCGCATGGAATCCGCCGAGATTGAGATTACCCACGATTTCTACCTCAAGAAATTTCAGCTCAAAGGGCCGCAGCTCACCTACGATTACATCCTCTTCGACGAGGCCCAGGACGCCTCCGGGCCCATGCTGGCGCTCTTTCTCGAGCAGCGCGCCACAAAAATTATGGTCGGAGATGCCCATCAGCAAATTTACGCCTGGCGGCACGCCATCAACTCGCTCGACCGGGCCGATTTTCCCTCCTACCCGCTCACCACCAGCTTTCGCTTCGGGGTGGAAGTGGCCACGCTGGCCACCCAGGTGCTCGACTACAAAGCGGCCCTGGGGGCGCATGCCCCCGTCGAATTGAGCGGGCTGGGCACGAGCACGGCCACCACGACCAAGGCGGTCATCGGCCGCAGCAACCTGGCCCTGCTGCTCAAGGCCATCGAGTACATCTCCGGCGAGAACCAGGTACAGCGGCTTTACTTTGAGGGCAACATCAACTCGTACACCTACGCCGACGAGGGCGCCAGTCTCTACGACGTGCTGCACCTCTACAACGGCCGGTCGGCCGCCATCAAGGACCCCTTGATTCGGAAGATGGCCAATCTGGACGAGCTGCTGAACTACGCGCGGCAAACGGAGGACGCCCAGCTGCTCATGCTGATTAGCATTGTGGAAGACTACGGCAACAGTGTCATTGACCTGATTAAGGAGCTGAAGCGCCGGCAGGTCAGCGACGGTGAGCGCCACCGGGCCCAGGTGTATTTTTCGACGGTGCACCGGTGCAAGGGCCTGGAGTATGACGAGGTGCAGCTAACGAGCGATTTTGTCACGCGCGAGAAAGTCGAGGAGTGGGGCGCCCTGGTGGCGGAGTCCGGCATCGGGGCGGGCGAGCTGGCCCGCCTCAACGAGGAAATCAACCTGCTCTACGTGGCGCTCACCCGCGCCAAGTTCCGTCTGCACTTGCCGGAGTTGAGCCGCCCGGCCGGCTTTACGGCGCAGCCGCCCATTCTGCCTTACTACGGCCGCGGCGGCACGGTGCTGATGGCGCCCGCCCCGTCACCCACCAAGCCCGCCCGCCGGCCGTGGACGCCCGCCGAGGATTTTCAACTCACCTAGGGCTACTGCGCCGGCGAGACCCTGGCGGCGCTCGCATCCGCTTTGGGCCGGAGCTTGTCGGAAATTCGGGCGCAGGTCGATGTGCTGGAGCTGGAGGAGAAGTACGGGGAGTGGTAGGTACACCGGACGGGTCTGGGTTACGTGCTGACCCAGCGGCCCAACGCCAACTAGTTGCGGAGGAAAACGGTCCAGTTGATAGCGGAGGAGAATCTGGGGGCTTAAATTGGATTTTCCACAGTATCTTGAATAGTTATTTTACTCATTTCCCCCGAGCAAGCGGGGGCCTGCTATTTCCAAGTGAGCCGTTTTCGTCCTTTTCCGAAAGTACTTATGGCGCTTACTTGCCTGGCTACTAGCTGCCAGCAACGCGCAACCTCCGTAGCCGACCAGCCGGTGCGTATTCGCTGGGCGCGCGACCCGGAATCCCTCGACCCGTTTCAGCAGCCGAACCAGGCGGCGCTGGAGGGATTAAATTTAATCAGTCAGAGCCTGCTGGCAATCGACCTCGAAAAGTGCCGCACCGAGCCGCAGCTGGCCCAGGCGCTGCCCACTCGCCGCTCACGCGGGGATTCGCTGACGTTGATTTCGTTTCAGATTCGCCCCCAGGCCCGTTGGGACAACGGGCGGCCGGTGCTGGCGAGCGACGTGGCCTTTACGATGCGGCTTATGCTCTGCCCACGGGTGCCCGCCGAGTCAACCCGGCTGGCAGTCGATTTTGTGAAGGATGTCGAGCCCGACCCGGCCGACCCGCGCCGGATTACGTTCGTGTGCCGGGGCAGCGACCCCAGCTTTGAGACGGCACTGGGCGATTTTCTGATTCTGCCGGAAGCCTACCTCGACCCCAAGGGGAGCCTGCGGGTTTTCTCGCTGGCGCAGCTGCGCCGGCCGGCTGCGCCGGCCCGCGCCGTACTCGAGCAGGTGGGCCAACGCTACGAAGCCGCCCAGTTGGGGCACCACCCGGAGCATTTGCCCGGCAGTGGCCCCTACCGGTTGAGCACCTGGGAAAGCGGCCGGCAGCTTGTGTTTACGCGGAAGACCCAGTGGTGGGCCGACGCGCTGCCCGAGCGCCCCCTGGTACTGACGGCCACCCCGCATCAGCTGCGCTACGAAGTGCTCCCGGAGGACGCGTCGGCCACGCTGGCCTTACGGCGCGGCGACGTGGATATATATCCCAATATGCCGGCCCGCACCTTCGACCGCCTCCAGCACACGCCGGGGGCCAGCGCGCAGCTGCGCTTCTACACTGCCCTCTCGTATGACGTGTTAGTGGCCGGATTCAATTGCAGTCGCCCCGCGCTGGCGGATTCGGCCACGCGCCATGCCTTGAGTTTGCTGTTTAACACCCCGGCCCTGCTGCAAGCCACGCAGCTTGGCTTAGGCCGGCGAACCACCGGCATGTTTTCTCCCAACCTGGGCGCGGGCTACAATGATAGCCTTCCCCTGTTGCCCTATAGCCTGGCGGCCGCGCAGCAACGCCTCCGCCAGGCCGGGTGGCAGCGCACGGCGACCGGCTGGCAGCGCGCCGGCGTGCCCCTGCACCTGGCGCTCCGCTACCGCGCCGCCGACCCAACCTATGAAATCGTGGCGCTGCAATTTGCGCAGGCCGCCCGCAGCATCGGCGTGGACGTGCAGCTGCGGGCCACGGAGGCCTCGTCCTTGACCACGGCATTTCAGCAGGGTGACTTTGACGTCTACGTGCAGCTTCAGAAGGGTAATCCCTTCCGGTTTGACCTTACCCCCATTTTCTCCGGGCAGGGTATTGGCGCGGGAAACATTACCCGCTTCGCCACGCCGGCAGCGGACCGGCTGCTCAAAGCGCTGGCCCTGGCCGCAACGCCGGCTACGCAAACACGGCTCCTGCGTAAGGTGCAGGTAATGCTGCGCGACCAGCTGCCGATAGTGCCGCTCTTTACGGTGCCAAACCGGGTCGTCGCGGACCGGCAGCTCACCAACCTGCACATCTCGACGCTCAAGCCAGGCTACCAAGCCACGGCCATCGAGCGCGGCGGGGCTGCCCAGGGGCTGGCTGCCAAATAGCGGCTGCTTAGGCGTCCGGTGAGCCGGGGCCATAGTAGCAGGCGGTCCAGTGAATCAGGACCCCGGTAAACGGCTGAGGTTGCCGGGCTGGCGAACCTGGGCGTAAAAATGAATGCGCTGGCCAACGCGCCACCGGGTATCCGCGCGCAGCGAGTGAATTTTTTGTGCCCGCGATAATCGGGGCAATGAATTCGGTTTTGCAACCGAGAATTATAAAGCAATTAGCTGACAAGCTGGGCACTGGTATCCACGTCAACCGGGCTGGCGCCGGCCGATAGGCTGGCGCAGGGCGCGGGGGGGTAGGTGGCGCCGTGGAGGGGCGCCAGCAGGTCGAGCGGCGGCATGGGCGGGCACCACGGCCCCTGCTTGACCGCGCACAGCACCTCGCGAAAGTCGGGGTGCTCAACCTGCACGCTGTAAATGCCCGGCCACCAGGGGAGGCCTAAGTCAATTGGGGCGCTGGTAAAGACGTGGTGGGCCACCAACTCATCGCGTTGGTTGCGGACCCAGATTGATACCGGGTTCGTGGGGGTGGCCAGCAGGGAGGATTCCGAGGCCCAGTGGTCGTGGTAGGCGCGCGCCAAGCGCAGGTGAAACGAGCAGTCGAAGTAGACCGGCGCGTTGGTTAACCGGGGCGGGTACTTGTCCGGCCACAGCGGGACGGCAGGGACAGGGGGCAGCGGCGCCGGGGCGGCGGCAGCGGCTGCAAGGGAGCGAGGCGCTACGGGGACGGCGCGCCTAAAGAAATGCTTGAGCATGGCCTGCAAAGGATAAATGGAGAAGAAACGGGTCAGGCGGCGGCGCGCCGGCCGGCGTGGAGAGCGCCTAGCAATTGGTCCGCGCCAATCAGCGTGAGAGGCTTGCTCTGGGCAAAGGCTTGGGCAGCGGAGGTGGCCTGGTGGTGGTACAGCAGGCCGTAGAGTTCGCGCACGACGGGCACGCCCACGGCTGTAGCGCGGTAGTGCTTGCACTGCACGATTACTTTCTCCCCACTCCCCCACTTCTGAGCCACGAGGTCTATCCCGCCATCAGCACCACCTAAGCCCATTTCCGTGACGTAGTACCCGTGCTGGCGGTAGAGCTGGCCAATGAGCAGCTCGAATTGCTGCCAGGAGAGCGCCTGGATAGCAGCCAGGTTGGTAGCACGGCGTACCAACTGGCGGCGCAGCTGCCGGTGCCGCCAGCTTTGAATAGCGCCAATGACCCCAAAAAGGAGCCACAGGGAGGCCCCAGTGGCCGAAAGTAGTAGGGGCGGTGGGAGCAGCAACTGCCCGGCGCGCAGGGGCCACAAATGCAGCGAAGCTGTGCGGGGCAAGCAGTACAGCCCGGCGAAAGTGAGCAGCGCGGCGAGGGCGGCTAGCCCTAGGACCAGGTACCAGGGGAGGCGAAGCAGGATGCGCCCGTGGGAGGCATGACGGGTGGTAGCGCGGCGGGAGGCCATATCAACTACGGTGCTTAGGACTGGATGGGCACTCGGAATTCAGCAACGAGTAGGTGGTGCAAGATATGTTCAATAGGACAAACTATTTTAAAACTTTTAACCATGTCCCCAAAAAAAGCTCCCCTAGTTAGGAGGAGCTTTTTTAAGCGGGCGGGTACGGCCTACTGGGACCGAACGTGCCGCGCCGGCAGTGCCCTACTATTTGGGCGGGAGCTTGCCAATCTTGCGCAGGTGGGCCAGGTAGTGCTTTAGCGCTTCACTGAGAAACGCCTGCGTGGTAGTCGATTCATTATGAACCAGAAAGAAGTGATACAATGCGGACTTAATTTCGCGGTTATCCTCATGGGATAGACGCGTGGAAATACCGGGGGCAGGCGCTGATTCGGGGGAATTAGCCGCCTGAGCCTGAGCGGAAGTTTTCGAGCTGCCACGGGGGGAGCGTTTAGGGGCGGCCGAACTGGCGGGGGAAGGCGCCGCGATTGTCGGGCTGGGGGAAGCAGGGGGTTCTGCTGCGGCCGGGGCAGGAACCGGGGCGTGCTGGTGAATCGGCTGCTCAGGCGGGGGGCCGTGGGGCTAGCGGCGGGTAAGGGAGCATCCTCCGGCAACGGGGCGGCAGGAGGGGCGTCCTGGGTGGCTAGCTGCTCCAGCTCACGAGCCGCCGCATCCCCGTTTAACGTCCCGCGCATTGCGGCTTGCGCCTGGAGGTGCACCATCTTATTGGGCAGTGGGCGTCTGGGCTTAGGGGGAGTCATACGGTAGCGGGAACAGTGGCGGGGGAAAGATTTGCTTTGGCCACGAGTTCATCACACATGGCGCGCACTTCCTGCTCGATGCTGGGTTTCGCATCAATTCGCTTGAGGTAGTCCAGGTCGAGAAAGCTAAATAGGCTTGACAGGCGCGTATAGGCTACCCGGTTGCCCAGCGTCGAAGCGAAACGAGCGAGGCCAGCGGCGTCCGCGAACTCATTCATTTCCTTTTCTTCGCGACTGGCGGTTTTGCGCGAGGTGACCCCAAAGGGCTGAAATTCCAGGTTTTCCTTTTTGCAGTACTCAGCCAGCACGTGGAGGATGGCGAGAAAGTCTAGCGTGGCTTGCTGGTCCAAAAACGTGGCCTGCATGGGAACGAGCACGACTTCCGAGGAGGCCAGCACATCATTGAGCAGGGAGCTGTCCGCGCGGCCAGGTAAGTCGATGAACGTGATGTCAAATGCCTCCTCGACCTGGGCCAGGTAATCCGGGATGGCCGCCAGCTCCTGACTGACTACTGGGTACGGAAAGTCCAGCGTCGGGTCGCTCAGAAATTCACGTTCCCCTGCTAAAGCGGGTTCATCACTAGCGCGCAGCTTCGTGATGGATTGCTGGGGGTCACCATCAATGACCAATACGCGATACCCGTAATTAACGGCTAAGGCAGTGGCAAGGACCACGAGCAGCGTGGTTTTGCCAGCGCCCCCCTTTTGGTTAGCAATCGAAATGGTTTTCATGGTAAACGGTTGAGTGAAAAAATTAGCTTCTGGCAACTAGCCGGGAATGTGCCGGCAGAAGGCTTGTCAGTATACAATGCGCTAAATGTATGATGCGACGAGTAGAACATACTGATAATCTACAATACGACAAACATACAAAGCTTCTAGTACTTACTCCTACTTGTAGCAAACATATTTTGTCGCATTCAATACAAAGCTACTAAAAGACGATGCGATTAATCTACTACGCGTTAACTATACAATGCGCAACTTATCACTGTATACTTAACGCGTTGTATGAGCTGGTACTATAACTACTGTAGTATTTGCGCAGTTACTACAGTAATCAAAATACATAATAAATATTGTCGCGTTCAGGCAGTGTATACTTGTATACACTATAAATGAATGCGTGCGCTCCGGGGCTCGGGGACCAGTGAGCGGGTAGAATCTAAATACTGCGCAGAGTAAACTTGTGTACGTGTCGCCTTGTCGCGTTATCATCTTGTCGCATTGTCGCGTTGTTGCGTTGTCGTCTTATCGCATTGTCGCAATATGATTACCCCCAGTGGCGTTCTCTACCCTTTTTCCCCACCTCCCAGCGTACAGTTCTGGGGGGAAGGGTGCAGGGAGTGCTAGCGGATGCACTACCGGGAACTGCCGGGGCAGTGGGGGGACTTGTGCCTTAAGCGCAGGGGCCGTGTAGTGCCCGGAGGGGGGCAGTGTAGTACCAAATCCGGGGGCAGTGTAGGCTAGTCTCAGGTGGCGCGATAGCGGCTAACTTTAGTTAGCAAGAAGAGAAACTTATTTACAGGCTTAACTGCCTGTAAATAAGTTTTTTAAAACAGCAGAGCTGTTTTTTTATGTTTTTTTATAGCTAAGATTCTGATAATGAGCAAAAGTTTTTATATTTTTAGTAAATCAGTGCTGAAAATTGGTTCAGTAGTTGCTCAGTAACTTTACCCCATGAGTAGTCTTAAAAAGAACATCAGCATACCCCTGGACGTGCATAAGGAAGCCACTAGGGTAGCAAAAAACCATGATATTAAAATAGGTGAGTTTTGCACAGCAGCCGTGGCGTATTTTGCGAGCCGGGGGCTGAATCCGCAGGTTGAAATGACCCGGCCGGCCGAAGTCCTGGTATTGGAAATCCGCAAGCTGGGAAATCGGTTATTTGGCTTTATGCAGGAGCAGGAGCGCGGGGTACTACTGCCCCTGCTGGAGGAATTGGTGCGCACCCGCGCGCTCCAGGAAGAGGGCGTAGACTTTAGTTTACAGTCGTTGGTCAAGCTTTACGGGGACGAGAAATTTCTCGAAGCCGGGCGTCAGCGCAGCAAGGCGCGGGTGGAAGAAAAGGTGAAAACGGCGTTAGCTGCGCTGAAAGAATCAGGGCCAGCGAGGCAGGGAAAGTAAGAATACGTGTACGCCATTCAGCGCCAGAACAGCATGCATTCCAAGATAATTAACCCGCAAACGCACGGTAAAAATGTCTACCAGAATACCGGCAGCGCGGCCCGAACCCTGAATTATTTAGTACAGGAAAGCAAAGGACAGGACAAAGAAGCGTCCTTTTTTGGGGCCGCTACGGATGCTTTAACGGCGGACCAGGTGCGGGTCAGCATCGACACAAACGTGAAAGGCTTGAAGGAGACTGACGTTAAATTCTACTCCTTGGTATTGAGTCCCAGTGAGGCGGAGCTAGCCAGAATTGGTAATGATGAGGGCAAGTTGAAGGACTTTACCCGCCAGGCAATGGAGCAGTACGCGGCAAATTTCAAGCTCAAGGATGGGCGCGAGCTGGCAAGTAAAGACTTAGTGTGGGCAGCTACTATCCACCACAGTCGAAGCTATCGGGGCGACGACCCCCAGGTACAGGCCGGGGAAAAAAAGGAGGGGGAGAAAAAAGAAGGGTACCAAACGCACGTGCACATACTCGTAAGCGCCCGGGATGCTCAGCAGAAGCTTACGCTCAATCCGCAGGGGCAAAAGCGGCGCTTTAATATGCAGGATTGGCAAGGACAGGTGCAGGAGACGTTCGACAAATCGTTTGGTAAAGGGGAGGAGCAACAGGCCCCCACTGGGCGGGGGAAAATGCCTACCCCCATCGCGACAGCCGCGCAGCAGGCGAAGCGCGAGGCCAAGCTGACGGCACGGGTTGGGCATATAAATAGCCTGCTCGGGTCGAGTAATCGACTTGACCCAGAACAGGTAGTAGAGATTGCGAGGAAGCGGGAATTCGATAAGAGTTTCTACCGCAACCTTAGCTTTGTCGCCAGACGAGCAGCGGACGGCCGCCCGGTGGAGAAACCGCACCAGTATCTGCAAACCGGGCAGCTTGAAAAACCACTGGTAGCGACACGGCAGTTTAAAGCAGTGTTGCAGGTCGTAAATTCCGCGAATAAAAACATTCCCCAGCGCAGTCACGTGCAGGAAATAGGGGAGGAGCGCAAGCGTGGAGAACGGGAATATTAGCTCCTTTTTTTTGCCCTAATTGAACGAACTTTTTTAGAATTAATTTGAAACTTTTTCTTCGATAATTACTAAATTTTCCACGTCATGAAGCGTTTATTCAGTAACTACCCGATATTTCAGCCCTTTCTAGCGGTCGCCCTGTTTTGGCTGGTGGCAGCCAGCGACGCCCACGCCCAGGGTAAAGACTCGACTCGGATACCCGTCATGAGCGCCATCAAGCTCGACACGGTGCAGGTGGGTCCCCAGGCCGTGGATACCAAAGGCTGGCTGCTCACCAATAAGGATATTGAGATAGAGCTGGGCGGGGCGGTTCACAACCTCTATAATTTTAAGTTCGATAAGGCAGAGAAGCAGTTTCGCTCGCTGCGCCGGCGCTACCCGGCGCACCCGATGGCCTATTTTCTACTCGGGCTAGCTACCTGGTGGAAGATGATGCCTAGTAATTTGGAGGATACGCGGTACGATAAGCTCTTTCTGGCTTACATGGATACGGCGGAAGCCAAGGCAACTGCCCTCTATAGGGCCGACAATGCGAACTATGAGGCCAGCTTTTTCTTATCAGCGGCCTACGGCTTCAAAGCCCGCTTTCACTCGGAGCGGCACGACTGGCGCCAGGCGACGGTAAACAGCAAAAAAGCGCTCGAATTCCTGGCCAAGAGTCGGCAAGCAAACGATTTAAGTGTCGAGTTCCTATTTGGCGAAGGCCTGTTTAACTACTACGCGGTGTGGATAGGCGAGCAGTACCCGTGGCTACGCCCCATCCTGTTCTTCTTCCCACGCGGCAACCGCCTCCAGGGGTTAACGCAGCTGCGGACGGTGGGGCAAAATGCAACCTATACCGGGCCCGAGGCCAACGCGTTTCTACTACTCATCTACAGTGATGAGCGGGAAAAGAAAACTGCAACTGCCCTGCGCATCGCCGAGCGCATGAACGCCGAATACCCGGATAACAGTCGCTTCGAGCGAGATTACGCCAAGCTCAGTTTTGCGGAAGGCAACTTTGCCGCCTGCGAAACCAGTTGCCGCAGCATGGTCAATAAGATTACCCAAGGCCTGCCCGGGTACGAGGCCCAGACCGGGCGCGCCGCCACCTATATCCTGGGCTGGCTCATGCAGCACCGGCACAACAATGCCGCAGAGGCCCGCAATTACTACCAACGCTGCATCGTTTTTTCGGAGTCGGCCGGGCATACCCAGGGGGGTACTATTTATTCGCCAATCAAAACCTGGCCCAGTTGGCAGTTGCCGACCAGGACGAGGCCTTGGCCAAGCGCTACTACCAGGTGGTGCTCAAAAGCAGTGAGCGGGGCAGCGACGCCCACAAAGAGGCCGCTTCGTTTCTGCGCAGTCACCGCCAGTAAAGCCCGGCAAGGGGTAGCAAGGCGAGGTAAAAACGCCTAAGGGCAGAAGTGGAGGGGTACCGGTGGGTTTCACGGCCGCGATGAGCCGATTGACCGTGAAGCAGGGTAAAAGAAATAATTCTGGGATAAAGACAAAGTTCGTCCAAATGAACGTATTTTGCACAAACTTTATCCGGTCTCATGGAATCCATCGCTTCACTCTTTGCCAATCTGCCCGTAAGCGAAGCGCTCAGGGCGCGCCTTGCGGACCCAACGCAACTGCGCAATCACCGCTTTTATCTAGAGCTGCCCCACGGATTATCGGTAGCGTTTCGCGGGGTTGA
Source organism: Hymenobacter sp. BRD128 (assembly GCF_013256625.1). NCBI lineage: Bacteria > Pseudomonadati > Bacteroidota > Cytophagia > Cytophagales > Hymenobacteraceae > Hymenobacter > Hymenobacter sp. BRD128. Next base: position 70,286 of record NZ_CP053909.1, on the reverse strand, counting down.
GGAGGCTAGCTTACAGGAGCTGGTGGTGAGTTCCTACCTCTATTTTCGCACGCTGCTGTTTCTCGACGACCTACTCGACGGGGAAACCCGGGCGGCAACTGAGGAAGAGGTAGAGGTAATTTTTTTGTACTTTTCCCTGTACGAGCGGGCCGTGCGCGGCCTAGCCACCCTCTTTCCTGGAACCCACTCGTTTTGGGATAACTTGGATAAGTGCAAAGTGGAGTATGCGCGGGCCAACAAGCGCGAGAAGCAGCTGGTCGGGAGCTGGCGCGCGTGGACTCAGGAAGCATACGAAGAGCTGGCGGCCGGCAAGTCGGCCGTTTGCGGAGCGTTGGTGTATGCTCTAGAGGGACTGGCTACCGACGCCGGGGCCACGGTGGACATCCTAGCCGCGCTGCGAGACTTTCATTTAGCCGTTCAGTATGAGGACGACGTACTGGATTTTACGAAGGACCTCAGCCAGGGCCAGTACACTTACGTGTATGACCAATTGCGCCTGAGCTTGCACGAGGAAGGGTTGGCCATTGGCGAGTTCGACAACCCGCTGCTGGGCCGACTGCTCTTTACGACCGGTACCGCGACCAGGCTGCTCCGGCGGGCGGCCGAGCTTTACGCAAACGTACAGCAGCAAGCCGCCCGGCTGGGCATCCAAATGCTCGGCACCTATGCCAGCCGCCAGCTCAGCGAAAATCAGCGGCAGCAGCGCCAAATCGCGGAGGAAGTCAGCGCGGCCCAGCTGCGTGCGTCCCACCCCCAGCTAGCCGCCTAAGACGCCATGAGCACGACAAGCTTACTGGCAAGCCCGCCGCAGCTCACGCGCTATTCCGCGCGGCAATGGGTGCTTCATTGCCCCAGCGGCCACGATTTGTTGCTTAATCAGGCAACGGTAGACCTGCTGTACCTGCTCGACGGGGCCCCAACGCTAGCGGCGGCGCGGCAGCAATTTAATTCCCGTTTCGAAGCCACGCTGAGCCAACCCGAGTTCGAAGGACTGCTGGGGCGGCAGTTAGGCGGGTACCAGGTACTGGCCCTCGATGAAGAGCCCGCCCGCGCCGCAATTACCGGCCCGCTGCACCACCGCCTCGAACTCATTCCGACCAGGGTGGCCGGCTGGCTGGCCAGCCCGCTAACGAAGCTCTATCACCCGGCCGTGTTCTGGCCGGTGCTCACCGGGCTAAGCCTGGCCTTGCTGACCCTGGTGCAGGTCGAGCCGGTGCCGAACACCGTACCGACTACGGCCGGGGCCGTCGCGCTTTTTTACTTCTCGGTACCGGTGCACGAGCTGGGGCACATCGCCGCCTGCCGGCGCGCCGGCGCGAGGCACGGGGGCATTGGGGTAGGGGTGTACTATTTCTTTCCGCTCCTCTACGCCGACATAACCGGAATCTGGCAGGCCGCCCCTCACGCGCGCCTCGTCGCCAACCTGGGGGGAATCTTCAGTCAACTGCTCTACGCCGGTGGCCTGGCGGGGGCAGGCCTGCTGCTGCACCAGGCCGACGTACTGCTGGTGGCCGAAGCAGTAGCCATCTCGGCCGCGTGGCAGCTTAATCCGTTTCTGCAACACGACGGCTACTGGGTACTGTCGGACCTGAGCCATACGCCAAACCTGTTAAGCCGGGCGAGGGACCTGCGCCGGACGCTGCTCTCCCGGGCGGGCCTGCGCCGCGCGTGGGCCAGGCCCTTGGCCGAGCGTCTGCGTGACCGCCGCGCCTGGGTGCTGCTGTACGGCCTGCTGAATACAAGCCTGCTGCTAACCCTACTCGCCTACGCGCTCTACCACAGCCGGCAAGTGCTGCCGCAGCTGCCGGCGCTCGGCCACACGATAGTTTCCAAGCTCTTCCAGGGCACCCTAACCCTTGCCGACCTGCCGGGCCAAGCACTAACCGTACTCGCAGTCTACGGGTGGTTGCTGCGTAAGGCAGCAGGCAGGGTTTTGCGGGCGCGCAGGCGCCCCGTAACCAGGGCCAGCTAGGCTGGCTTGGGGATACCGGCCGCGCGCTTACACGGGGGCAGGCAGCCGGGTTTTCTCACCATCCCGTTTTTTCAAAACCCATGAACCCAACCCAAACTCCCTCGGCTACTAACGTGGCCCAACAATTCCACTGCGAGGTCCTGGACCCGCGTACCGAAATCTGGAGCAAAGACATTGAGCGCTCCACGCCGAGCGTTCCGAACGCGTTAAATGACGGTAATTAATTCTTCTACTTCTTTTCAATCCCCATCCCAACGCCGGGAAAAAAACCGCCAGGAGCGAGCGGACGGTTTTCCTACTAGCGTAATTTTTTCACGCAATCCCTGATGAAGACTACCACGCCTTCGGCTACGGAAGTAGCCCAGCAGTTCCAGGCGGAAGCCCTGGCCCCGCGCACCGAAATCTGGAGCAAGGATACCGAGCAGCGGTTTCCGGACAACCCCTCGCCGGAGTGTCCCACCTGCCCGAGCGGCCGAAACTAATTACTCACTTTTACTTAATCCTTACGAAAATAAGTAGCGAGTTGTCGAGCTGAACAGGAGATGAAAAGAGCCGGTCTGTCCATAGAAACAGACCGGCTCTTTTCTGATTTCGGGGACTAAGCATACTTATAATTAAGTTTGTTCAAAAGAACAAACTTTTAATTTTCATTTATGCCCATTACCCCAACCGCGCAGCGCCCGGGCAGTTCTAATGCCGGGCTGTACCTGCTCTTATTCCTCGCTGCCCTACTAGGCGGCGAATATTATGTGCTGACGACCCCGGCTCCCCCGGTCGTCGCGCAAGGGTCCCCAAAAGTCCACGGGCCGGGGCCGAAGGCTAAGCATCTAGCCAAGGCTAGTAAAAGCAAAGCTGGCGAGCCAGGGGCGGACTCGAGCCACGCCAGCATGGCCGGGGCCGCCGCAGGGTTTGGCACCCGGATGGACGACCTGAAGGGGGACGCCGAGGCCAAAGCCCGCGCGGTCTATCGCGTAGCGGGTCTACCGTTACGCGGCGTCCTGGTCCTGGTGGCCATCGTTCTGGTTTTTGCCCAGGGCCCGCCCAAAGAAAAGGTGGGCGTAAAGCGGCGGAAGGCCAACCCCGCGCAGATTAAGAAGCTGGTTTACGGCCTCAGCGTGCTGATGGTGCCGGCGTCGCTGGTGCTGCTGTTCGTGCACCACCTGCGCGTTGAGCAGCTGGCAACCTACTATCCAGCCAGCGGGGGCGCATTACTCTTCATGGGTTTCCTGGCGGGCATGATGCGGGGCGCGCTCAAGACGGCGGCCTTTGGACTGCACACCGAGCGCAAGCTGCACGAGACGCCCTGGAGCTTTAATCTGCGCACCGACGACGGCGGCTTTATCAACGTGCCGAACCCGGACCGGGGCACGCTGGTGCTGGGCGGCGCCGGCGCCGGTAAAAGCTTTTCCATTGGGGAGCCACTCGTCGAGCAGTTCGCCATGAAAGGGCGGTGCGGCCTCATCTACGACTTTAAATTCCCGGTCCTGGCCGCAGCCGCGCAAAAAGCGTTGATTCTGGCCGAACCAACTGTAAAGCAGCTGCACGCGCAGGCGGTGGCCAAAGCGCGGGCGCTCGGCGCGCCGGAGCCGCAGCCCTTGCGGCACCACATCATCAACTTTACCGACATGACGCGCACCGAGAAGGTGAACCCCTTCCGGCCCCAGGATATGCCGGACATTTCCTACGCAATGGAATATGCCCAAACCATCATCTCCAACCTGGGGACGAGTGCCAAAGGCGGCGATGATTTCTTTGAAAAATCGGCCTATGCCTACCTGACCTCGATTATCTGGTTTTACCGCAATAACTACCCGCAGTTCTGCACCATTCCCCACGTGGTGGCCACGGCCCTCTACGAAGACCTTTCGGCCGTGCTGAGCATGCTCAAAGCCGACCCGCAGGCCGCCGGCATGGCGCAGTCGCTCATCGTGGCCGTCGAGCAGAAAGCGGAGAAGCAGGTAGCGGCCGTGGTGGCCTCGCTGCAAATCGCACTAGTGCGCATCAACACCCCTAACATTGCCTGGGTGCTCACGCCCGATGAGGAGCGGGGCGAGGGCTTCAGCTTAAATCTAAATGACCCGCTGGCCCCCAAGCTGCTCACCATCGGCAACAACCCGACCCTGAAAACGACGTTTTCGCCCGTCATCGCGTGCGTGGTGGCCACGGCGCTCAAGCTGATGAATCAGCAGGGAAAGCACCCCAGCTACGTATTTCTCGACGAGGCGGCTACCATCTACGTGCCCGGGCTGGAGGTGATTCCGGCCACGGCCCGCAGCAATAAAGTGGCCATGATTTACATGACGCAGGACATGGCCCAGATGACGGATGCCTACGGGCCGGAGAAAATGAAAGTGCTGATTAGTAATCTGAACAATCAGTTCTTTGGCAAGGTAAACAGCCTGGAAACGGCAAAATTCGTCTCCGATATGATTGGCCGCGAAGACCGGGAAATGGTATCGGTGAGCAGCGGCAAGAACCAGGGCGGCAAGGGGGGCAAGGCATGAGCGAGAACAACAGCGTAAGCCTACAGGAGCGCAACCTGGTGCGGCCGCAGGATGTAATTACGCTGGAGCAAGGCGAGTTCATCGGGCAGACGGTAGAAACCAGCGTGCCGTTTTTCAAAGGCACGATTGTCCGAACGGAAGCTCCCGGCAAGTATCCCATCGAGCCGATGACGCGCTACGACTACGGGGATGCCGAAAGCGAGCGCATCCAGATTGAGAAAAACAACGAGGCCCGGGTGCGGGCCAGCCAAGCGGCGCAGGCCGGCACCTCGGGTACGCTGCTGGAACGCCGCAGGCGGGCGGCGGACGATAACTACCGGCGAATTGACAGCCAGGAACTGCGGGCGACCAACGCCGAGGAAGCAATCATTAACCAGAATTTTCAACTGATTCGCGAGGAAGTTGACAACATCATTTCCTCTTTTCCCAACGTCATCAAAATGCAGGAGGAAAATGCGGCGGCCCTACGGGCTACCGCTCGCCGGAGCAACGCCCAGCTGTAAGCTATCTTGCACGCACTTCCCCAGCCCCATGACCCCTCCTGCCCTGCCCCTGGCTGACCTCGAAGTAATCGAAGGAGCCGAGCTAGCTCACTGTACTACCTGTAACCAGCTCACGCTGCAAACCGTGGACCGGGTGCTCGACGTTTATTCAGACAACCGCGTCAGCGAAGTATTGCGGCGCTGTCTGGCCTGCGAGCAGACCGCAGTGGTGCTTATCTGCACGTAGCAGCGCCCCCCGCGCGCGGGTACCGAATAGGGTAACCTCCCCGTACCTTTGCTGCGTAAGTAGCCCTTAAACAGGGGGCGCACCCAGCAGCACGACCCCAGCTACCTAGTGCATCCAGGGGGAGGCGGCCGATAACGCCCCACCCCCCATCAGGATGGCCCCGATGAGCCACTTAACCAGCTCAGGGGGCATTCGGAGCCTGACTTTAAAATCAAACTCCTGCTTCGCCTTTTTACTTTCCATCTGACCAGAAGTAAAGGGTTCTGCTAAAACCCCCACACTTCTCGAAGCCCTGGCTGCGCCAACAGCCGGGGCTTCTCTTTTTACAGAGTAGCCGGTGGCTGGGGGACGTACCAAACGCGAGTGCCGCAAAGGTACGCCGGGGCTGGCCGGGCGTACCCGGTTATATGCCCAGGTGCTGCGCGGCGTTGAATTCCTCCACGTCATTGAGGCGGGCGTAGCGCTCAATCATGGCGTCGGTCTTTTGCTTGGTCTGGTTCTTGATGGCCTTGTTGGACTGGCCATTGCGCACGGCCTGGGTGATAAAGGAAGCGCGCAGCGAGTGCGCCGTAAAATCAGGGCCAAACGCTTCCTGCACGAGCACATTCATGCGGTGGTCCGAGAGCCGGGTGGGGCGCAGCTTGCCGGCGCGCGTTAGACGCACAAACAGGGGGCCGTTGGTGCGCGGCGCCAGCATGGCCAGCCACTCCTGCACGGCCCGCACCGGACAAAACAAAGGCTGGGGGGAGTAAAAAACAGCCTTCTCCTCGACCTCCCCGAACTGATTGGTCTTGCTGTGGTGCAGGCGCAGCTTAAGGGATTTCGCCGTGAAGACCAGGTCCTCGATATTAAGGGCGGAAAGCTCGGAGCGGCGAAAGGCCCCGGTAAAGCCCAGCAGCAGCAGGGCCCGGAGGCGCAGGCCGGCGGGCTTGGTCAAATCGAGGCCGCGCAGGTAGGTGCGCAGGTCCTCGACCGTGAAGGCAGGCGCCTGCTTCTGACGCTTCGAGTTCAGGCGGGCAATGCCTTCGAGTACGGTTGTGACGGTGGGGGAAGCCGGGGAGGGGTGACCGGCCAGCTGATGCACCTTGGAGATGCTGGCCAGGTGCCGCTGAATCGTGGCGTACTTGCGGCCCGCGTCGGCCAGGTGGGCCAAGTAGGCGGCAACGGTTGCCGGGGCCGCTGGGACGGGGTCAGTAGCTTGGGAAGCACAGAACGCCGTAAACTGCCGGAAGTCGGACGCGTAGGCTTTCTGCGTGTTGACGGACCCGGTCAGGCCCGCCTCGGCGTAGTGGCCCGCCCGCCCCTCGGGGAGATTGGCCAGCGTCGGGAGGGCGGGCCGGGGCGGAAGGGTAAGGGCAGTTGCTTTTGGCATGACTAGGGAAGCGGGGGCCGCTTAAACCGGCGGGCCCTGGCGCAGAATGGCCAAGGTAAGCTCCCACAGGTGCTCGTAGGGCACAATCTCAATTTCCGTGGCGCCGGGGGCGATGAAAGGCGCGCGGCGCAGCGTCTCCAGGTGCTGAAGCACGCGTTCGTGGTGCGTGAGCTGCGCCACCTGAAACTCGGCCTCCGGTAGCAGCAGCAGCAGCCGCAGAAACGTGCGGCTGCGCAGCAGCGACGAATCTTTCAAATGCCGCTGCTGGTATTTGCGCAGGCTTTCCAAGCGCAGCGTAACCGCGTCGAGCCGCCGCTCGCGCAAAAACTCCAGCGCCTGGTGCACCAGAATAAAGACGTTGTAGCCCGCTTTATCCCGGCTGTACTCGGGCATAGTCAGCTCGGAAAGCGGTAGCCGGCTGCCCCGGCGCTTGAGCAACGGCGGGTCGGCCGGACGCATAAGCAGCGTGTAGGCCGAGAGCAACTCCCAGCGCTCCAGCGCGGACGGCCTTATTTTTTTCATGGAAGGATTCTTGTACACCTGCTGAAGCAGGTGGTACGCCAGGTCGTAGCGCCGGCCGTGCAGGGCAAGGAGTAAATAGTGCTCGTAGAAAAAAAACCAGTTGGTGGAAGTCATCAAAAAGGCGGAGGCGTAGCGCTCGGCCAGTTCCAGCCCTTCGGTTATATGCTGGGTGCGTAAATGGGCGTAGACTATCCAGAAATAGCTGAACCGCAAATCAAAGCGCTTGCGGTTGATTTGCCCGACCTCGAAAAGCTGCTGGGCGTCCGTCGTTATTTTCAGCACATCTTCGTAGCAGCCCGTGTATTCCGCGTAGGAAAGCTGGGCACGGTAGAGGTTGTAGAAGGTAGTATAGGACTGGAGCTGCGCGTGCAGCTCCGCCAGCTCCGCAATGAGCGCGTGGGCACCAGCAAGCAGTTGCCGCTTTTGAGCGACCCCGCCTTCCGCAAGCATCCGGAACTGGTTGTACAATTCGTCCGAGCGGCGCTCGACCGCCAGCTGCTGCCGGATGGCCACCGCCTGGGGAAGCACCTTCTCGTAGGCCGTCCACCCGATTGCATCCGAGTACAAAAGCAAGAGCCGGGTCACGGCCTGCTCCGCCAGGTCGGTAAATTCCGCTGCCAGCGCCTTTTTCAAGCAGCGTTGCAGCAACCGCTCGCTAAAGCGGGTTTCACCTTCGGAAATAAGCAAGGAGGCCCGGTAGAGCAGCGTCCGGCACTCTATCTCAAAAGGGCGCGCCACGAAGCCCTGCTGGTCCGTATAGTCTAGAAACGGCAGGTTGTTCAGTAGCTTTTCCTGGACCCGCGCGCGCAGCTGGCGAAAGGCCGCCCGATTAGCGGCGGAGTTCACGCCGTACAAATCCTTGGTCAGCTCCAGGTCCGTTTTAGCCGGTTTTTCCGTCACCAGGGCGATAAGCCGCTGCTCCTTGCCCGTCGCGGTGCCGGGAGAAGCCGGAGCATCAAACTCAATCAGCAGCTTCTTGCCTTTCAGGCGGCGCTGTTGAATAATTCGAACGATAGTAGAAAATTCGCTCACCTCTGCTAAGTAGAATACGTTTCAACGAATGCGAACGGGCGGTGGGGAGAAACCAGTCGCGCGCAACCGAGTAGGCCAGGCCCCTAATTAGAGGAAAAAGCCGCCGCCGGGCCACGACCCGCCGTTAGGGAAGGCGCCAGCGGGTAATTAGGCGCAGTTACCCCGACCAGTTCCAGGGGCCGATTCAGCAGCGGCCGCGCCGGCTGGGCCGCCTGAGGGCCACGACCGGAACTAGCGAGCGGCTGGGTTGCCGTCAGGGAGCGCCCCGGACGCTGACGACTCAACACAGCAAGCAGCAGGTGAGCTACCAGAAAGGGACTAGCCACGAGCAGCAGCCCAGGGCCCAGCGGCAAGTGCAGCCCGACGCCGGCCGGGCGAGCGCTAGTCAGTAGTACGGTAATCAGCGTGCAGCTCGTCAGCACCAGCAGCCAGCAGGTCGCCCGAACGTGGTTACGGGGTACGGGCAGCCGCGGCACCAGGCGCCACAAAATGGAGGCGCACAGCACGGTGGTGACCCCAAGCAGCACCGGTACGGGTAGGGCTGCCAAAACCCGGTGAGCCAGGATGGTCGCCAGGGGAGCCACGAAGCCGGCTAGTACAATCGACAGCAGCAATCGTACCAGCGGCCCCCGCGTGGCCGTGAAGAGGCCCAGAAATAAGAGACATCCGCAAATGGGCGGGAGCGCTAGGAGGATAAACATAACCAGTAATATAATAAAGTACTTTTCTAAATGCACTAAATGCAACAAATGCGCCAGATTAGTTCAAATACGACACTTTGCTAAAATTTATCACTTGCTAGTCAGGTAGTTAAAATTGCGCGCTTGAATTGGTTGCCAAATTTAAGCACCGGCGGGCAGCCGCACGCTGGGTAACCCGGCAAAAGCGGTAGAGGGTGGCCCGGGGCGCGGCCAGCGGGCCGGGCGGGACCGTAATAGCGGCGGACAGCTCGCCGGCTAGTCCCGGCTGGGCGAGCAGGCGCAGCCAGCCGCTGACCTGGCGGAGGCGCGGGGGCAAACTGGTAAACTCGATGGTAGGGGCTTGCTGCGCGGCCGCCGGACCAGGCGCGGCGCGGAAGCGGACCAAAACGGGTTGCGGGCGGGCGGTGGGCGTGACTTGCTCACAAGCGGCGAATACCAGGTGGGCCGCGAGTCGGTGCAGCGCCGGCTCAGCCGGGACCGCGAGCACCACTACCCGGTAGTCGTGCTCGCGAAGCTGCGCCACCAGCTGCGCAAGCGAGGGGGAGCTGGCCGGCGTGCCGGCGGGAAGAGCGAGGAGAAGGGAGCGCATAACTACCGGGTAGTGGGGAAAAATTAGGCGGCAAAGGCGCTGATGAAGGAATGCACGCGCTGCTGCGCCTGCTCATCGGGCCGGATGTAGCCGAGAATGATGTCGATGAACGAAGTCACGGCGGCTACTTGCAGCACGGCGTGCCGGGAAAGCGCGGTTTGCAGTTGGTGCACCCAGGTGGCGCACTCGGAATCAGTACTGAGCATGGCCAGGACGTGGCCGATGTGCGGATAGCGCACGGTGGCCACGATATTTTCCAGGGTACAGCTGGGGCGGGAGTCAGTGCCGGAGAAGTACGCGGCAATGCTGTGCAATAGTGATTGGCTCGACACCTCGAAGAAGATGCCGGGCAGCTCCTCCGCGGGCAGCTGAGCCAGGAAGTACGACCGAACCTTGGTCGGCGTCAGGGGCGTGGTAATCAAGTGATTCATGCGAAAAAAGGGATAAAGTGAGAAAATGGAAAGGAATTAGCGTGCGAATGGAGAGAGGTAAGCCGTTACCCGCTCGGCGGCCAGCCGGCCGGGGTCGAGCACGGAGAGCAGCAGCTGCGCGTAGGCCAGCACGCCGGCGGCCTGCTGAAAGGCAGACTGCCGCGCCGCCAGCTGAAAGCCGGCCGTTAGCTTCGCGCTGACCGGGTCAGTCTGGAGCATGCGCAGCACCGCCAGCGCATCCGGGTGCTGCGCGGTAGCCAGGACAGGTGCGACCGAGCAGGCCGGGCGGGCCTCGCCGCCGTAAGCCAGTGCGCCGGCCGGCGGCTGGTGGTAATAAGTGCCGATGGCCAGCAGGTAATCGCGGGCCTGCTGGCAAGCCAGGTGGTCGGCTCCCGCGAGGGCCGGGGCTTGGCTCAGTAAATAAGCCAGAATCGCCGGCGGGGGGAGGGGGGCAGAAAAATCCATTGGGGGGCGGCTAGCTGGGTTCGAGCGGGGTGAGGCAGGCGTGAATGGTTTCGTCGGTGCCGGGCGGCAGATTGTAGACCGGGTCGGGTACCGGCAGCTCCTTATCGGGCCAATCCCAGGGGCGGCCCACAAAGCCGTCCCGAAAGCTTTCGTAGTAGATGAGCGGGCGCCAGTGGGGCGGTAGGCCCGGCTGGCTACAAATGCGCCGCCACACCTGGCCCGCCCCACCCACGAGCTGGAGCAGAAATGCCGCGTCGAGCAGATACGCCTCATAATGAGGAAGAAATGAAACCGAGAGGCGGCGATTAAACACGCGCGGGCAGCGGGCCAGCGTCAGCACAATGTGCGCTTCAGTGAATGACAACTCAATGTCCGAGGGAGTAACCGGGCAGCTCAGCCGGGGACTTCCCAACCCCACGTTACCGGAATAATAACGCCGGTAGAGCCACTGAATTTCGTCGGGCATTGCCATCGGAAAAGGACTAAAAGCGAATGGGAATAAGTTTCTCAACCCACCCGGGTTGCGGCGCGCCGCACTCGCCGCAGCTAACGAGCTAATCATGCACCAGCGGATAAGTAGCCGTCAAACGGCCGCGCCGGTGGAGCATCAATTCGGCGCAGCGGGCGCAGTCGAGGACTACCAGCTCAGCGGCCTGGCCGGGAAGGGCCCACGGGTGCTGGGCGGTGATATCCGGCTGGAAAGCAGGGGCAGGGGAGGGGACTACCTCCCAAAGATACAAGATAATTTGTTCAAATGAACAAGCTATTTTAAAATTATAAGTGATAAGCGCCCAAAACCAGAATGCCTGACTATTAAGCGGTAAGGTAGCTTTCAATGGAAGTGCATCAAGTGACCTGTGACCTCTTTTCAATTGCCGAGCCGATTGCAAGTAAAGCATCGGACATTCTGACCGCCTTTACCCGAGCAGCCATCTGCCAGCCTCCGCCGGGCTTGCTGGTGCACGCCGACCGCGGCAGCCAGTACCCCAGCGACGCATTTACCGCCCTGCTGGACCGCACGCAGGCCATTGTGGAGCCTGCTTCACCGACTTGGAAGAGGCCCGCCTCGAATTAGCCGAATACCTTGACCATTATTACAACACGCAGTGCCTGCACTCCGTGCTGGGCTACTGCACCCCGCTCGAAATCGAACTCCATTACCTCTTTAACCTACCTTAGCTCCGTGTCCTCTGGCACCCGACCACCTCAATCGAGTCGCAGGCTGCAGTGCTCCACCAGGCGCCGGTCGCTGACCAGATTTTCCAAGCGGCTGACGAGCGTCAGCTTGAAAAATACGACCGGGTTGAGTGAAGGCTGACCCGTGTGGCTGTAGAGGGCCTGGGTCCGCGCATAGAGAAAGTCCCAGTCGAGCAGCTCGGCGAGCCGGCGATAGAGATTCTGCTTCGGCACGCGCTCCGACAACTGGAAGCGCAGCACGACTTTGTCGACGAATTGCTTGTGGCTCTGCATAAGCCCAAGGTACCGGATACCTGGCACCTACTTCTGCAACAGCAACTTCCCCCTTTTAAGTATTTTTTAATATTTGTCTATTATAAAATTTAATAAAAACCATTTCTCCGCTTTAGCCAATTTATTTAGCTCTCTTTATCTATCGCGCGCTGAATTGGCCTGCGCGCAATAGGTCGTCCACAGTACGCTGGGCATCAACTGGACAAAACTTTCCACGCATGGACGCAAAAACTGCTGTTTCAAACTTCGTTGCTTAAGTAAGAAAGGGGGTGGCTTGCCCCACAGCCGGCGAAGTCGTGTAAAGGGCCGCCCAATCTCCTGCTACGAACCCTTCCTAAATTTTTGCCTTGATAATTAGTGAGTTATCGAAAATGCAACCCTATCCTGGAAGAAGAAGAATGGTCAATTTCGCTTCTCAACTTATACTTGCACCACTATACCTGCCTAGTGGTCTTTCCCACTGGTATCGCACTACCTTCCTCCGCTCTACTTATTCTGGGTTGCATCAGCCGGTCTTACTATCCTTAGGGGATAGCAAGCATTATTGTCCTATGCCCTTCCCATTCCGAGCATCCTCCGCCCCGTCCTTTTTTTAAGTTCTCCAAGTACTTGGTTCGCTTAATCTAACTGCTAGCGAAGCAGGTCTGTGCGTACCTGCTAGGCACAAATAGTTAGCAACTGGCTTGGATTCCAAGTACTTGCTTCCAACTGTTCCCTTTTCCACACTTTTTACCTGCTGCTTATGGCGCAGTTATACCTCCGCACGTCCCTTAATCGGTTCCCTAAACTGGCCGCACCAAGAGTGGTGCGCAGCACGGTACGCCACTGGCTCACTGGCTGCCTTGCGGCAGGCTACAAGCACGCTCACGGCGCGTGGCTAGTCGTGTTGGTGCTGGTCAGCATGGTGCTACCGTATCGGGTCTACGCTGATTCGGGCCTTTACAAGGACTTCGTTATCCTGCAAGCGGGTAGCTCGACGGTTAATACGTACTACTACACGAACCTCTCGACGTCCAACTACCAGTATCAGGGGGCCAATCTAGGTTCGTTCACCCGGGCCACAGGCGGGCGCCTGGTGCTGGAGGGCGGCGAGGTGAATACCTACCAGCACAATGGGGTGAACATGCAGGGCGCGCAACTGCTGTACCGGGTATACCTGACCGGTACGACTCCAGGGCTGTTTTCCTCGCTTGATCTACCTTACCTGCGCGCCGGCCAGGATGGTGACGCGGGCAATAAAGAATGGACCCAGGTGGCCGCCGGCATTGATTTGCTGTCAATTGCCGCGCAACCGGGCACCTATGTGCTGGAAGTGTACTTGCAGGCACAGGGCAGCTACGGCGGGCAGCTCTTTACGAATTACGACGGCCGTTACGGCGCCAATTACCAGGCTACGTTCACCGTGACCAGCACGCTGCCGCTGAATAACCCGAGCGACAATAGCGAACTCAACTGGACGACGGAGCGCAGCTTCGATGGCAACGGCAACGAGGTGGAGGCCAGCAGGCAGTTCACGGATGGCCTGGGCCGGCCCACGCAGGCCCAGGCCCGCAATGCAGCCACCCAGCAAGTCTTTGCCGCGCAAACGGTGTATAACACCGGCGGCCAGCCGGTGCTACAAACTTTAGCGGCCCCCATCAATAATCAAAGCTTCAATTACAAAGAAGGCTTTGTAACGGCGGGGGGCCAGAACTACGGGCCGGGTAACTTTGAAGATGGACTAGCCAGCAATCCCACGCCGGTCGATGCCACGGACCCGGGAACCCTGGGCTATTACTTCAGCCAGCTTAATGCAGCAGAGCCGCTCACGCCCATCACCAGCTACCCCTATAGCCTGGTCGAGCCGTACGAAGGACCGCTCGGCGGCACCCGGCGCGCCGCCGGGCCGGGGGACGAGTTGCGCATGGGCAAGGGGCGCGAGGCCAAAGGCCGCGACTTCCCCCTGCGCAAGGAGTTTGACAGCTACCTGAGCTTACGTCCGCAGTTTGTGCCGGGAAGCTCGCTGACCTCGCTGGAGTATGAGGGCAGCAAGTCGGTAAGCGTGAATGCTGATGGCCGCGAAAGTATTGTGGTGACCAACAAGGAAGGCCAAGCCATTATTTCCTGTCTGAGTGGACCACAGTATCCGGCCCTGCCAGTTGATGGGTATATCAGCGCGGAAGGTCCGACGAACTCGTCTGACCCTAACGCGCCGATTTACCAGGATATACACCTGCCAGCAGCCGGGCCGCAGGACGTCAAGTTTACGATGGATGCGTCCTACACGGGCGGCGGGCGCGTGCTCGTGGTAAATCTGCTCACCAACGACACAACTAGTTACCCCATTAAGCCAGCAACGGCGGGGGCGGCCCCGAGCAGCACCTCACGCTGAATCCGGGCTTCTATCGCTTCGTCTCCGTGACGGGTACACAACGCGTCTATTATGAGGCGCATTATGGCAACTTCAGCTACACCTACTATGATGATGCGGGCCGCGTCATCGCCACACTCGCGCCCAAGGGCCTGGATGTCACGCCCGCCGGGCTGGGTACGAGTGTTACGCAACCGGTCTTCACGACCCGCAATACCTACGATACTAGCAGCCGGCTCTTGGCTACGGAAAGCAACGATGAGGGGCACACTGACTATGTGTACGCCCAGGATGGGCGCATTCGCTTCTCACAGAGTGCCTTGCAACGGCCAACGGGCCGTTTCTCCTACTCTAACTATGATGAGGTAGGTCGGATAGTGGAGTCAGGCGAGTATACCCCCGGCAACCTTGTATTCGAGAATTACCTAACGACGAGTCCAGCAGCTAACAGCGTGTTGCAGCCCAGCCTGCTGGAAGACCGCACCCGCAGTGGGGGGGTAGACGTAAGCCAGTGTGCCCAGCGCAACCAGGTGTGGTACGACCTACCCTTTGATGGGACGGCTGGCAGCCAGGGCAACGACAGCCAACTCAATGGCCGCCACCAGGAATTCGTAGTCGGGGCGGTCGCCAAGACGCAGAACGACAACGTGTCGACCTGGTACAGCTATGACGAGCTGGGCCGGATAACATGGGTGGTGCAGGATATTACCGGGGTGGGCGTGAAGACGCTGGACTACCAGTACGATTTCAGCGGCAACGTGCTGCAAGTGGCTTACCAGAAAGGGCAGGCGGATAGCTTCTACCACTACTACAGCTATGACCCGGCTCAGCGCCTGACTATGGTGTACACCGGTACTGATGGCACCACGCAGACCTTGCAGGCAGTGTATAGCTACTACCTGCACGGTCCGCTCAAGCGGGTGCAGGTGGCCGGTAACCTGCAAGGAGTAGACTACACGTACACCCTGCAGGGCGCGCTCAAGGCTATCAACCACGTCAACCAGAGCCTAGAACCGGGCCACGATGCGCCGACCACGACTGGCGTCTACAAGGACCTGTTTGCTCTCACGTTGGACTACTTCAGCGGCGACTACCGCAGCAAGGCCATCGATGCGCCGCTACCCATCACGGGTGGCGTGAGCGTGCCCACTCGCTACGACGGCACTATCCAGGGCGCGGCCTGGCGCACGGGAGCTAGCGCGGGCATTCACCGCGTGGCCTATACCTATGACGAGAAAAGCCAGCTCCAAAACTCGCAATACGGCAAGTGGGATTGGCAGAAAAACAGTAACAATTACCTGCTCAACCCCACCTCGGCCAATGCGTTGCAGGAAGGCAACCTGAGTTACGATGCCAACGGCAACATCTTGTCGTTGCGCCGCACCGACCAAAAGGGCAACGTGGCGGATGACTTCAGCTACAGCTACAAGCCTAATACCAACCAGCTGAAGGAAGTGCATACCGGCAGCGCCAGTGGGACGACTGTACTTGACTATGACTACGACGAGTTAGGCCAGCTCATTAGGCAGCGCGACGAGAAAGGACAAAGCTACCTCACCTACGATGTGACGGGTAAAACTACCGGCGTCTACCTCGATGCCGCCCACACCCAGCCGGTGGTGCAATATGCCTACGATGACCGCGGCTTCCGCGTGCGCCAGACGGTGTACCCGGCTTCGGGCGCCCCGGCCCACGTCACGACCTACGTGCGCGACTTGGCCGGCAACCTGCTGGCCCTTTATGAGCAGGCGACACCTACGGCGCCGGCGCAGCGCAACGAAGTGCCGCTCTACGGATCTGGCCGCCTGGGCTCTCTCACCCACCTCAACGACGGTACGGCCGCTGGCCTCGACGACTACCGCTACGAGCTCACCGACCACTTGGGCGATGCGCGCGTCGTGTTTCACCGGCCCACCACCACCGTCGATGTCGAGACGATGGAGCTGAGCGGCGTGCCCAACCGGGCGGCCTTCCTTAACGATAACCTGTACCGGGTGGCGGTGAGTGGCGCCCCGAGTGGCGACTACGTAGCCCGCCTGACGGATTCGCAGCCGGCGGGGCAGGAATTGAAACGGGTGCTGCAGGTGAGCCAAGGTGATACCATCACCTTTTCGGCCCTGGGGCAGTGGAAGCAGAATGCCGCTGCCGGGGGCACCAGTGCCACGCCCTATATCCTGGCCGGGGCCGCCACGGGCCTTAACCCGCTCTCGCAGCGCGGCGCCGAGGGGCAGCCCACGACCTACCAAACGAACTCGCCCAACTGGCTTTCGCTGCTGGCGGCGGGTATCGGCTTCACGCTGGGCCAAGACAACTCGCCGGCTAGTCTGGGGGCCACTTCCCTGGAGGGCTGGATAAAATACCGCGTGCTCGATGCCCAAGGCCAACCAATGCTGGATGCCCAGGGCTACCCCCTGGCTGGCGTAGACTACCTGCTCGGCACGGGTAAGTGGGAATACTTGCAAACAGGCGTACGCATTCCCCAAGCGGGCACCATCGAAGTGATGGCGGGCACCTCGGGCACAGGGGAGGCCGTGTACTTCGACAACCTGCGGGTGGAGCAGACCGGAGGACTTATTGTGCAGGAGCAGCACCAGTATGCCTTTGGGGCGCCACTGCCGGGCCTGAGCTATATGGTGGGCAATCGCCGTTATCGCTACGGCTTCCAGGGGCAGTATGCCGAGCACGACAGCTTGACGGGCTTTGAGAGCTTTGAATTGCGTTTGTATAATAGCCGGGTTGGGCGCTGGCTGAATACTGACCCCAAAGGGCAATTTATTTCGCCTTATGCTGGTATGGGTAATAATCCTATTTCTAGCGTGGACCCTGATGGCGGTTGGTCATGGGGCGGAGCAGCTATAGGAACATTGGTTGGAGCCGGTGCAGGTGGCATCATCTCTAGTGCTAATGGAGGAAGTTTTTGGAAAGGTGCAGCAATTGGAGCCAGTGCGGGCTTCTTAGCAGGAGGTGCATTAGGTCCAAAGATAGATGCTCGGGAATCTGTGCCTCACCATCTAAATTCGCTTACTATTGGGGTAGAATGGAGTAATCCTTTCTCTGGGATTCACTTGTCATCAAATACAGGTGGCAGTTTTATCCGTGGTGGTTTAGGAGCAGTTGCTAATGAGGGCAGTAATTTACTTGCAAGCACCAATAATTCATCATCTCTACCTAAGCTGCCTATAGGGAAAGGTATTATGCCGGCTACTTTTGCTTTTCAAGAAGTAATACCTGGCGTGAGGGCAGTGGGTATTGTTGGATTAACATTATGGCGAGAAGAATGGTACTTATCAGGAGGATTTTTTCCTAAATTAAAAGTACAGACTACAACCTTTAACTTGGAAGTAGAGGCCCCAATTGTCTTGCCATCAAGAGGCAATATAATGGTGACTAATTTTAATGCCAGACAAATTTTTGCGAATGCTGCCGATTTCGCTGCTTACACGACAAACCAAAACTCTAGGTTATGGGGCCCACGGGTAGTAGACGCAACAAGAGTTAAGGCATTTGTTAAAAGTATGACAAGTGTATTAAAATCAACGTACCCTGGAGCCAGAGTGAGCTCTCCTATCACAGGACGATACCCTAATCTGCCAATAGTTCCACCTATATATCCTAATTAACATGTATTTGACAAATGTTAATGGTAAGTGGATGTCCGTTAGGGATTCACATTATATGCATACTGGGATAGGGAATGGGCCTAGCCCATTGATTCTAGATTTTTTCGATGAGGATATTCTTTACATCGAAAATTTAATGACCTCAGAATCTAGCAGCCATCGCTATCGCATTTCAGAAGGTAAAATAATACTAGATGGGCATGCATGTCCAACCAGTATTGATTCTGAAGGCATTTTATCATTATCGTTGAATGGAGTAAATATTTATTTAAGGAAATTGCAGAAAAGTTTTGATTTAGATAATGCTCAGCTAACTCACAATTTGCTGGCACGCTCTTGGTCATTTGACAGTAAAGAAAGCAAAACAACTTTAAAGTTTTTGAATAAAAAAACCGACCTTTATGGTTATTCAAAATACAAGCAGTGCGTTGTGTATAAGGATTTTTATTCTGAAGATTATTGGCGTGAAGAGGAAATGCTTTTTGGTCATAATATAAATAATAATAATAATATATACAACTCAATCTGGAAATTGCACCTTTGCAGAAATGAATTATTTTTATTCAGAAATGAGATAACAAGATTTAGAGTGTATATACATCACGTTGTAAGGTTCAGTCCTAGTGAAGTGCTATCATATCATTACAACATGAGTAAAGCAGAAGAAATACTTTATTTTTAAAGTAAAAATCATGAAAAATAAGTATAATAAAATAGCGTGTCTTAGTTTATTAATGCTGATTACTATTCCTGGCTGCAAAAGTGTCAACGTGACTTATATAAACCCAAATAAGCTATTGCAGGGCTACCACGGAGCCATAGCTCAACGCGAACTTTTTAAAATAAAGTCCCAAGATTGGCAGAGACGAGCCGACTCGCTCAACACAGAATTACAAAATCTAAACAAGGCACTTGTTACTGCTCGCGTAGCTAAGGAGCAGCAGCTTATACACTATCGCGACGCTATTCAGCAGCAGGCCCAACAGGAAAACCAGCGCCTGACCCAGGCCGTGCTCGCTGAGATAAATGCGTACCTCAAACAGTACGGCAAAGAGAAAGGCTACACCTTCATCCTAGGGGCTACTGAGAGTGGCAACATTGTGTACGCTGCCGAGGGTACCGATATCACAGAGGACGTGCTGAAAGGCCTTAACGCCCAATACGACCGACAGCATCCCACCGCTGCCCACTAGTATGCTCCCCACCTTATCCTGCACCCGCTTTGCTCCGCGTGTCGCTGGGCTAGTCAGTAGCCTGAGTCTGGTGCTAGGCAGCTGTGCGGCTCCTTTGACCCCCGCCGCCTATCAGGCCTACCTCGCCGACCCGGCACATGGCCTGACGCACACCACCGAAGTAAACGGCGCCACTATTACCTGCACCTACCGTCCTACGGAACTGCTCGTGTTGCAAGACCTAGCCAGTATACCGGCCGCTAGCCCCGCTACCCATGATTCACTGGCCCGCGCCTACGCCGGCAAAACCTACTGCACCCTCACACTGGCCCGCAACGGCGGCGAGATTGAGAACCAGTTCGTCAACGACCCCGCTGCTTACCAGCAAGCACTTACCTACCTCAACACCGGCATTGCCGCTGATGCCTTCCTCGCCACTACGCCGCACGACTCAGTACCGGCCGCCGCGAGCATGTACGTGCGGCAATACGGAACTACCGGCCATAGCACGCTGCTGCTCGTCTTTGACACCCATCAGCTTACGCCCCAGCAAGGCTTTCACTTCACCCTGCGCGGCCAGCGTCTGGGGCTGGGCACCCTCCGCTTCCCCTTTGCCGGTCACGACTTAGCCGCGTTGCCCGCCCTCCAGTTCGACTAATCCTAGTACCCGTATCGCGCGACCCTTACCCGTTCCTTATGCTGTTTCGCAATCGCCGCCTGGCGCGGGCTACGGCCTGCTACCTGCTCCTGCAAACCCTCAGCAGCCTGTTCTTCCCCTCCGTCAGCCTGGCCATGATGGGCCCGAGCCAGCCCGAGTTCACGAGCTACGAAGCCCCCGGTGCCACTGACCTGGTAAACCTCGTCACTGGCGATTTCACCTATAGCCTTCCGGTGCTAGACATTCCCGGCCCGGAGCGCAGCTTCTCGCTGCCCTTGACCTACAAGGCCGGTATTCAGCTGGAGCAGGAGGCCTCCTGGGTGGGGCTAGGCTGGTCGCTCAATGCCGGGGCGATTGCCCGCAGTGTTAACGGCTACGCTGACGACGCCAACAACGAGCCAACCCAATCCACTTTTTACAAAAAGATTGACCGGGGCTGGACCAGTTCCTTCGCCGGCATCGTCAACCTAGGCTGGAACTCCATCACGGGCCACAACGGGTCCGTCGATTTGATTGGCCTAGCCAGCGTCGGCTGGAATGAGGATGGCATCAACCGGGGTGACCTGGTAGGCATCGGTTACACGGCTGGCAAAGGTTTTAGTGCCGACCCCGTGCGCATGGCCATGGCAGCTTACACTATTGCTACCCTTGGAGGAGGTTCCGTAGCAACTATTGCTACAAACATCGGGATTGATGCTGGCAAAAATGCTGTATTAGGACTCGCGAAGAGTGCCATTGGCTTAGGTCATCTCGGTGGCGCGATTGGCTATAATAACAGTCCGACGCGTGACGTGCAAAGCCACGTGTGGGGCGATAATTACTGGAATTTCTTCAATAACAACAGTACCGAGAATGCCTTTGGCTCGCTCTATTTTGGCAAAATGAGCCAGAATACCGTTGATACGCCACAACTTACCTCCTATAATCCCTACAATTATGACAGCCCCCCTCCAGTCCGGTACGGTGCGGGGGCAGCTATCGCCTCCACGGCGAAGCTGTTTGCTTACTCCCGTACGATGGATGGGAGTGGAAACACGTTCAGCGAAACGGCTGGAGATATTTACCAGGATGCTACCATCCGGAATAAGCTGTTGCCATTCAAGACATCGGCTAATCAGAGTGATAATTTTGACCCTGCTGGACAAGATGCGCAGTATAATTATGATGCGAGTCGTAGACCAATCAGCATCGCCCATGATTATTTCAGCGTGATGGGGAGGCCGTGTCCGGCACTATCCGCCCGTATCGCCTGGATGTGGGGAGCGTAGCCTACCCGAAACCGGAAACCAATGTCGTGCAGGAATACTACGGTGGCAGTACCCCTACCCCGATTCTGCCCCACTACAAGCACATGGCCATTCCGTTCCTGGATACCAAGGTGGGATTCCGCTACGAAAACAGTCTGGCCAACGGCTATGACTACCACCAATATACGCCCACTGGCACGGATGAGCCGACCGGGTTCACCCTCAATTCCAGCCAGGGAGACTTGGTTATTACAGACCCCAGCCTGCTGAGCGCGCGCACCAAGCCCGCCCGCAAGGGCTTATACGACGGGAATACTCCCCACCTGGTAACGGGGAAGCAGGTCACCTGGTACAGCAACGCCGAGATTCAAAGCTTTTATACCTCCTCTACCACTGGCAATGGCAACGGCTTCCTAGAGTTTGCGCAGCCCAGCGCCACTACCCTGGCGAATGGCAGTGCCACCAATAATGCCTTTCGCGCCGTGGCGCCGCCCAGTGGAATTGGGGCCTTCGAGGTGACAGGAGAAGATGGCACTACGTACCACTATTCCCTTCCCGTTTACCAATACCAAACTTACGCGGAGTCGAACGAAGTCTCCCCCGAAATTGGCGACCCGGGCAAAATGACGCGTCGTACGGGTATCAGCTCGGCGACCAATCCCTCCGGCGGCCAGGCCACGGCCTGGCTGCTAACGGCAATCACCTCGGCCGATTATATCGACCGCAATAATTCGGGTACGGTGGATGCCGCCGACTGGGGTGGTTGGGTGAAGTTTGAGTACGGCAAATTCTCCTCCCGCTACAAGTGGCGGCAGCCCTATATCGGCACGTCCTACTCCGACGAAAGTCCGACCATTACCAACCGCACCTTCACGGAAGGCTATAAAGAAACCTACTACCTAAATTCGGTTTCTACCCGGACCCACACGGCCCTGTTCATTAAAAGCGTCCGGCAGGACGGCCGGGGCCACTTCCAGCCCGGCGTAACGGCGACGTCTTCGCCTGCTTCTAATCTGGGGATTGACGAAAACCAGCCCGCCTCCTCCCTCCGTCTGGATGAAATTGTACTATTGGATAACGCGACGCTGACTAAACTGCAGACAACCGACGGCATCCGCGCAGCCGGCGACCCGGCGTCCGTGCCCGCCCTAACTAACAGTACCGGCTCGAGCCTCGGCACTTACGCCGACGACCCGATGGCCGGCGCCGGCGATGATATGAGTACGGTGTTGGATGTGCACGATGTAGCAGCCGACAGCCGCATCAGCAAATTTTTGAATGGCAATGCGTTAAAGCGTATTCACTTCAACTACAGCTACGACCTGTGCCGGAATACGCCGAATTCCTTCCAGTGCCAGAGCGGCCAACCCGCTTCCCTGCCAGCCATGACGGAAGCTGCAATGGCGGCTAACCGGGGCGGTAAGCTCACGCTCAAAAGCGTATCCTTCTTCGGGCCGACGATCAACGATGTACCGACGAAAATCACACCAGATTTTGTATTTGGCTACGAGTCAACCAGCTACGATACTTACGCCACGAATCCAGCTTATGGAAAGGAAAAATGGGATGCCTTTGGCATGTATCAGCCGGATGGCATCGCAAACGTAAGTAGTCATAAACCAGTAGCTTATGGCTATAGTGCACCTTGGTCGCTGACGACTATTACAAGTCCGCTAGGCGGTACCACCGAGATACAGTACGAGCGCGACCAATACGCTCACGTATCCGAATACGGCACAACTAAACTTCACTTTAGCAATACCGACTGCTCCTCTACCTTGACACGTAGCTATACGTCGGGCACGGGAAGTAATCTATCGGATCTTATTAAACCCGGCCAACTTATTTACTTAACCGGCACGGCTAAATACAATGACTGCAATCCCCCGAGTGACCCCTATTATAACAACAATGTGCCCACCCCAGCTAACCGCTTCTACCAACACGCCCCCTTTTATGTAGCCAGCGTAAGCACTACGCAAATCACCCTGCAAACAGGCTTTAGCCCCCAGTTGAGGGGGCTCCCTAATTGCTCGAACGGCCCGACTCCCATAGGAGCTGATTTTGACCTGGCTATTCCGAATAACGTACCGGGGGGAGACATTCGGGTAGCTGCCATTACGACGAAAGAGGGGGCTAATGCCTATCAGGTACGGTATAAATACAAGGTGCCTAATACGGACAATACGAATGCCGTATGGTATAACAGCACGGGGGTGCTGGCTAAGGAGCCGACGTTTCTCGGGCGCTTTGACCATCCGATGGATGAGGTGTTTGACTACCCCAACACCCCCGTTTTATACAGCCATATTTCCGTACTGCGCGGCTTGTTTCGCAATAATGATGACAGGGACTTTGAAACGCGGGAGGTCTACTCTTTCTACACGCCGGTCTCCACCATGGTGCAAGAAGCTATTCCGGCGGACTGGAAGCCAATCAACCCGGGGCAGAATAGTTATAATACCCCCACCATCTTCTCTTCCTTGTCGGCCAGTACCCGGACGACGGTAGACGTAGGCAAGATTGGTCAGCCCCAAAAAATAGAGATATATAACCGCCGGGGAGAACGGGAGTTAAGCACGGACTTTACTTATGCCGCCACGGTCCCCAATGCCGATAATATCAGCGGGCAAGGCCATTATACGGAAGGCGTCCTAAATACGGAGCGCATTAGTGGGATGTATCGAGTCCAGCGTTCTACCAAGGAGTACGTGCCCGCAGTCCTAACTGCCTCGCGCAGCACGCGCAATAATTTGAGCATCAGCAATAGCAACGTACTCTATGATTTTTTGACGGGTCAGCTACTGGAAACCGCCTTTACGAATTCGTTGGGTAAAATTCTCCACACCCGTAACGTTCCGGCCTATACCTTGCCCGGCAATGAGGGCATGGGCGCCAAAGGAGACAACCCCGCCAACAAGCACATGCTAGCTCAAATGGGAGCCGCCTATACCTATGCCGAAGTGCCGGGCGGGCCTACTTATGACCCGCTCAATCCTCTCAATCCCGCGACGTCACACGTGCTCTCGGCCGGCGTGCAAACCTGGCAGAACAACTGGACGAATTACCGCGAAGCTGATGCGAGTGGGGCCTACCAGGATGTAGCGGGACAGCAGCCGGTGTGGCGCCAGGCTGCTACCTATACCTGGCAGTCGCCGGTACTGGACACGGATGGCTCCTTTAAGAATTTTACGCCCTTCAGCTGGACGGGAACTCCCGACAGCCGCTGGGTAAAGACCGGGGAGAGCGTTCGCTATGACCACTATTCCCATGCGCTAGAAGCGCGCGATGTGAACGGCAATTATGCCGCGCAGAAAACGGGCTACAACCAGACGCAATTGATTGCTTCGGCCAGCAATGCGCGCTACACGGAGGTCGCCTACTCCGGCGCCGAAGACCAGCTCCCGGTAGCCGGGGCCACGCACTTCGGCGGAGAAGTCATTGCGGCGGACGGGACGGTCGTGTCAGCGCCCACCCACACGGGTTTTTACAGTCTCCAATTAAACGGTGGGCAAAAAGGCTTTGTTTACCGGGCCCAAGCGGGTCGGGATATGCTCCTTGGTAAAACCTACCGCGTGAGCGCGTGGGCTAATGCCAATGCAACCGGCGGTAAGCTGTATGCTTCCCTTAACGGGAGCCGTTTGGCCGAAAGCTCCCTCACCAGTGTCACGACTAAAAAGGCCGGCGCGTGGTACTTGCTCTCGCTACTGGTTACAGTCCCTGCTTCCGCCAGTGGGCAGACCATTGAATTCGGGTGTGCCAATGACGGGACTGCCGCCGCCAACTTTGATGATTTCCGAGTAGCTCCGCTGACGTCTACCGTGACCAGCCGGGTATATGACCCGCGCTCTAACCGCTTGCTTTACAGTCTGGACAATGATAATTTGTTCACCCATTACGAGTATACACCTACCGGACGCTTGAAGCGGGTGTACCAGGAGACACTCGATGCCTCGGGTACTGGAAACACAGCAGAAAAACTGGTCAAGGAATACAACTTTAATTACGCGCGTTTGCTTTTTCCAACGTGGGTGACCACAACTTATCGGTGCGTACTGGATGGCCAAGGCAACTATACGGGCTATGAGGAGCGGCAGGTAGTAGATGTAAACCCCTTAAATAATCCTTCTACTCCTAGTAAATGGGAAAGTAATGGGGGCTCCGTTAGCTGTACGCCACCGCCTTGTCCGTTTACGGACAGTAGCATCCCGTATCGATTACGGAATAATCAGTGGGAGCAAGCTCAAGCAAGTAGCAATCCCGTTTGCCAATCTTGTGGCGTAGTAAATGGCCAGGAATCCTCTTCTGTGACGCAACACTGGGTATATGCCAACGGCGATGATGCCGGGGATACCTATAGCCCATGTCAGCCTGGTTCTTGTATACAATAGCCTTGGCATGTTACCGGCGCTTTCCTTAACCAGCAACCCTATCCTTGCCTTATGCTTTCTCGTTATCAGGCTTTCCTTATCTCATTAAGCAGTGTCCTGCTTCTCGTGAGTAGCCGAGGACCAGCAGCCACAGCGCAGAACTTTAGTGCTGCGGTAGTGTATCCTACTGGCCTCGCTCCCCAAGGACTAGTGGCAGTCGATGTCGATCGGGATAGCCTCGCCGACCTGCTTACCGTCAACTCGGGCTCGAATACCGTGAGTGTATTGCTTAATCAGCGTGCCGCGCCTGGAACGTTCAGTCAGGTGCCGCTCAACTTCCCGACTGGCGGTACTTACCCGGTGGCTCTCTCGCTGGCCGATGTTAATGGTGATGGACAACCGGATATGGTCGTCGTCAATGAGATGAGCAACACGGTCAGCGTACTGCTGCATTCAACCACGAAGGAGTTGTTCTCACGGGCAACTGCGTATTCGAGCGGCGGGGTGGCGCCGCGCGGCGTCGCAGTGGGAGATGTCAACAAAGACGGCTTACCAGATATTGTCTTAACGACGATTGGCAGCAACCGAATAGGTATTTTACTCAATTCTCCACTTACACCCGGTAAATTTCTGCCCGTTATAACTTTTAGTAGCGGGAGTGTAAAACCTGAGAAAATCGCCTTAGCTGATGTCGATGGAGATACTCATCTTGATATGGTAGTGATTAATCAACGAAACAATACTTGTAGCATCTTACTCAACTCCGCAAAGAAACCTGGGAAGTTTCAAGGGAGGGCTGCTTACGCGAGTAATGGGACTACTCCACGAGGAATGAGTCTAGGCGACCTCAATGGGGATGGCCGCCCGGATATTGCGCTGACGAATGAAGGAACGGGTTCGATAACTATCCTGCTAAATTCAGCTGCTACCAAAGGGCGTTTCACCACGAGTGCCACCTATGCAAGCGGAGCGAGTAATCCAGTAGGTATTGCCTTGGGAGATATAAATGGGGATAAGCAGCCCGATGTGATTGTAGCCGATTATGCCGCGAAAAAAGGCACTACCCTTTGCATTCTGCTCAATTCCGCTTCTACTCCTGGCACTTTCTCCACACCCCCGGTCGTCTACGATAGCAACGGTACGGGACCACATGACGTCGTGTTGCAGGATTTAAACGGGGATGGCCGGTTGGATATTGTCACGACCAATTTGGCGAGTAATACGGTAGGGGTACTGATAAACACGGGCAAATAGTCTTGCTCGCAGGTGCTGGCGACCATGCCCGAAGAGTTAATGACCAGTGCCTTACGCCGGGCGCTGCTGGCCCGACGGCCCACCCCCGGTTTGCTAGGGCACTCGGACCGTGGCGGTAGGCATTGCTGCAATGCCTACCGCCAATTGCGCCATGATTACCACGCCGTGCGCTCGCAGAGCTGCCGCGGGGAATGCCTCAATAATGCCCAGGCTAAAAGCTTGTGGTCACGCCTCAAAACCGAAGAACTCGAACAACGTGACTGGCCCGTCTTTCGCGATTTGGCCGATGCTCAACACAGCGTGGTCATTTATTTTGACTACTACAATCATAAACGTCGGCATTCCAGTATCAGCTATCAGAAGCCTTATTACTTTCACCAGCAGCTACTTGCTAACATCACCCAACTTTCTCCTGCCTAACTTGACCACCTCAGCTATGCCTATCTGCTCACCAACCGCCTAGCCCTGCGCGTGGGCGGGCTGCGCGAAAGCGGCACCCTCGGGACCGGGGCAAGTACGATAGCTACGCCGGCCGGGTGCTGCTCGCCCCGCAGCTGTTCCACGTCGGGGAATTTGCCTACGTGCACCTGCTGCTCGGTGGCGGCGCGGGCTTCGAGCAAACCAACCGCGACGGAACGGGCGAGCTGACGGCCGGGGCCAAAGCGCCGCAGCGCTTCACCTACGGCCCGCAAGCCGGGGCCGAGGCTGATTTCTTCCTGGGCAACCGGGTTTCGCTTGTGGCCACTGCAACGAAGGGCTACCTCTTTAATAACCCGCTCATCGACCAGTGGCCCGGTCTGGCCTGCGGTATCACTTTCGCTGACTATAATGAGTGATAGTACAAATTTTGCTCTGATACTACCCAAATATATCCTTAAGCCTGTCTGATAGGCGATAACCCGCAAGTGCTGCCTGTCGCTGTCCTATTTTTTCTGTATTTACCAAATAATCGGATGAAGGCGTTGGTGGATTGGTTGGGTCTTCTACCAATTCCCCGTATGCGTGCACTTTTGCTAAAGTAAAACTAGCCCTAGCCCAAGTCGATGGGTCAGGTGATTCCAAATCGGCGCTAATTGATTCACTTGAACGCGGATAGGCAGTCATAATATCTGTAACTATCAATTCCTCATCTCTTGATGGGGTCATAATATTAACTGAGCTATCCCATAAGGAGTGTAAATTTTTTGCTTTTCCCCTTAGCTTGAATGCATTGCCCCCCCTATCACCGGCTGGGTGTAAGTCACTGAATCGGTCAACGCAATGCAAGGGCTGATGCAAATCACCAAACAAGTGTATCAACCAGCTAAGAGCATCAACCTTATCACTATCAGTGCCTTCGCCTGACTTTAGTGCCGCAGTAACTTCTTCTATTTTGGACAGTACGTGCGGCGGAGCCGGTAGTTCCGGCTCGGATGGGCCGCCCTCTTGTAATGGAATGTCGATGAAGTGTAGCGGACGGG
Source organism: Hymenobacter sp. BRD128 (assembly GCF_013256625.1). NCBI lineage: Bacteria > Pseudomonadati > Bacteroidota > Cytophagia > Cytophagales > Hymenobacteraceae > Hymenobacter > Hymenobacter sp. BRD128. The sequence continues at coordinate 42,368 of NZ_CP053909.1, read as the reverse complement.
TTGCCGGCTGTTTCATGCGAATATCATCCGGGTAAGTTGCCGCTTCCTGCAGGGTCCGGTCGCCATTTCGAAGAATAGCCTCTACCACCTTATATGCTTTTGGCGACACCATCTGCAAATCATGCCAGGCAAGCATTGCTATTATATGGTGGCCGTTAGCATTAAAAGAAAGCTTAAAGGCTAACTGAGAATCCTCGCTTGTATATGATTCTGTGGCTAATGCAGGGGAAAGTTTGAGACTTGAGTTACTGGCAACAGTAAAAATGAAGCGCGCTTCAATCGCGGCGCTGCTACGCAAACTAACTTCCAATTCTACCGGCTTCACACCTTCGGCAGTTAAGTTGACGGTATTTGATGTTTCTGCTCCTAGGCTGGATACAGTAGTAGCTAATTCTCTTTCAGGTTGTTGAGTAGGGGCAGTTGCCATGGGTTTGTTCGGTTAAATGAGTTAATGCGCCTTAAACTTTCATTTTATCGAGTAGTCGCCTCTAGAACCATCCGCTTCGTCATCAATACGACTAGCCGAAGCAACTCCAGGGATTGATTGTAAAAGCCACAGCTTATCCTCGTCCACACTACCCCTAAGATGTCCTAAGATGGGAATTTCATCGCTTACCGTCATTCCTGCTTCTTTAACTTGCTGGGTAATGCGGGCAAAGTGCTGGATGTTGTCTGACGAAACTTGCACTTTCACTTTAGTCTGAGTCATACAAAAGGCATCTAGTAAGAGTAAGCACAGCTGATTTCCCGACCGCGTTAAGGAGCCTGAACTAATCCGCTACCCACATCACTGCTAGGTAAAACTAAGCGGTTGGCACTTTGAAGCAGGCGCGCCCAAATCTGTTCAGCTGTTGCCGCTGGGTCTGCCTCCATTAGTAGCGCGGCGATACCCGCCACATGCGGAGTTGCCATACTAGTGCCGGTATCTAACCCATAACCGAGCGGTGGAAGCTTACAAGAGCCAACTTCAACACCTGGTCCCACTACGTCTATGTTCCCACCGTCCATGCCAGAGCCGCCATTTGAATTGGCATAAATCCCAAGGTGTCTATTTACAGCCCCTACAGCCATTACCGTCTGAGCGTTGGCTGGCATGTTCACGGGAGCAATTCTTTCTGGGCGCACACTATCATTTCCAGCTGCCGCTATCAGCAGGCAATTGCTTCTAAGTGCTATCGTGCCAATATCATCGTATTCATTAGTTTTCACCATGCTCTTGTCTATAGCCTTACCGAAAGACATGGAAATAACACGACAGTTGTTTTGGACGGCCCAGCCTATCCCATGTAAGATATCGCCTTCGAAGCCATACCCATCGGCCTTCATCACCTTTCCAACGAACAGTTCCGCCTCGTACGCAATGCCGTAGCGCGGACCAGGCCGATTAGGCATTTTTGGCCCGCAAAGCGTTCCCATACAATGCGTGCCGTGTCCATTATCATCCTGGGCCGTAGTCACCCCATTGATAAAGCTCTGACTGGCGACCACCCGGGCAGCAAGCTCAGGGTTGGCCATATCGAAGCCAGTATCAAGAATAGCTATTCTAACCCCCTTACCCGAAAACTTACTTTGGTCAACGCCCGTCGCTTGTAGTCCCCAGGTAAAAGTGTCACTGTCGGCAAAGCTTGTTAGTGTTTCCTGGGCCGCCTCGATCCCTACCATTGTGTCCGGGGGGGCGTTGCGAAGTAGGTCGCCCACCAATGAATTTACGCCTGCTTGAAATCCTTTTAGGTACTCAGGCGACAAAGACAATGAATTTGCGACCTCTGCCTGTGGGGATATTTTGAATATGTATTCTTTACGCACATGTTTCACTGGCAAATGCTTCCCGGTAAGCATACGCTTGACTTGCTCTGCCGGTGCACTGGAAATAGCAACGCCCAAAGAAGGCACCACTACAGTATCCTGCCCCCGCCAAGCGCCAGACTCGAATTGTATGCTCGCCTCTTCTTGAGTTGCTGAAAAGGCAAGCCCCGCTTTGTCTTGAGCTATTTTGGCAACCTCTGGTAGCATTGCCGGATGGAAAAAGATGAGGTATCGGCCTGTTTCTCCTTGGGCAATTCTTTTAAGTGCCATTATATATAGTATAAATACACATCACACGATTGGTTTCACTTATACAAACCTCATCAGCTCTCTTCACTTATCAGTCAGTGCTAGCACTGAATTCTGATTGGCAGTTTGAGAAATTGATAAAGTCACCCTTCCTGTCACCTGCTATAAATTCATCATCACTACAACAAAGCCCCTTTCCTTACTTCCCGTCTTAAAACGATGCTCTGTTGCATTCAAGAATTTTGCTTATTCGCTCAGTTGTAAAACCCATTTATTTTTACGGCAGGTTTTTAAGTTATGATAATCTTTACTTACAGTAATTTATTATTAATCATAGAATTAAATATAATATATAATACTATTAGAATCCATCCTTAAGCCTTATTAACCCTAAACTATCAAGTAGGCTGGCTCGCGTAAAGTATCCCTCTCCAAGTCGATGCTGATTCCAGCAGTTGTATCTTGGTCTGCCCTCCATTGCCTGCCGCTGGCTGGAAATGGCTTTACGTGAGGGAGAGCTTACCCGATGAACGCCCTTCCTCCTCCCGAGTCCGCCTTGGCCGCCGAGTTACCGCACTACAATAACACGCCCCAGCCAGACTTCTGCGGTCTGAGCCCAGCCCAGATGCACGCGCTGCTTTACCAGCCGCTGAGCCCAACCAGCGTGGTGCAGCTACGCACGGCTGTGTCGAACGACGTGCTGGACCACCTCCCCTTTCTGCGGCTGACGGAGGCTTTTCTGCACCTATTAGCGCGGGAGCAGCCGCTGCGGCTTACCCCCCTGGGGGCACTGCCGCGCAAGTACCTGCGCGAACTCTATGCCCACGGCTTCATCCTAGAGGATGGGTTGGAAACGGGCCTATTCACCCTGAGCCGGGAAATCGACTCGCTCGCTATCACCACCCTGCACCAGACCACCCGGCTGGCGGGCCTGGCCCGCCTGGTACGGGGCCAGTTGCTGCTGACCAAAAAAGGCCAGCAGTTGCGCAACCCGGCTCGGCGCCCAGCCCTGTGGTCGCTTGTCGTGCACACCTTTACCAGCCGCTTTGTCTGGGCCTCGCACGACGGCTACCCCGCCCCGGCGGTGGGGCAGACCGGCTGGGCCTATTCGGTGTATCTGCTGGCTAGGTTCGGCCAGCAGTCCCGCCCCGCTTCCTTTTACGCCGACCACTACCAGCGCGCGTTTCCCTTCGTGCTGGCGGAGTTCACGGATCCGGCCTACCGGTCGCCCCAGGCGCAATTCACCTTCTGCTATGAAGTCCGCACCTTCGAGCGGAGCCTGAACTGGCTGGGCCTCGTGGAAGTAGCTTACCCACCCACGCGCGTGAACCAGCCCGACCAGCTGGTGCTCGCCTCTTCTTTGCTGGCCCAGCTAGTGGAGGTGCAACAAGGGCCCGCGTAAGTAGCCCGCCTTCCTGGCAACTGAATTTTCGTTGGTCTACCTGACTCATCCGAAACTGGCGGTTACCTAAAAATTTGCTTGGTTCCGCAACATGCTTCTTATTTGATAAGGACTGATAACGTTTACTTATCGGTCCTTATCTTGTCAGCGCAAAACGCCCCCTTTTTGGGCGTTTCACTCCTTTATTATATACTACCGTGAGCAGCCACCTCGTCGTCCCGTCTTCGCCCGCCGCGCAGGTACCCGCGCACCTTATCGAGTCGGCCAGTCGCTACGTCGAGTCCGGCCTGCGCGGGGCGGCCAATACCATCCGCGCCTACGCCGGCGACTGGCAGCGCTTTACCACGTGGTGCCAACTCCATCAACTCGCCTCGCTGCCCGCCCCGGTCGAAGCGCTGGCCGGCTTCCTCACCGAGCTAGCCGACGCGGGCAAGAAGGTCGCTACCATCCAGCGCCACGCCGCTGCCATTGCCAAGGCCCACGAGTTGGCCGGGCTGGACTCGCCCACGACGGATAAGAAAGTCAAGGTGCTGCTTAAGGGCATCGCCCGCGAGAAGAAAACGCGCATCAAGCAGGCGGCGGCCTTTACGTTGGCCAGCTTCAAGCGTACCATCAAGAGCATTGATGTGAGCACGCCTACCGGCCTGCGCAACCGGGCCCTACTGCTGCTCGGATTTACGGGGGCCTTTCGCCGCTCGGAACTCGAAGCGCTCAATATGGAGGATTTGGCTTTCGACGAGGAAGGCCTCGTGGTCTCGCTCGATAAGAGCAAGACCAATCAGTTGGGCCAAGCCGAGGAAAAGGCCATCTTCTATTCGCCGGACGTCGCCCTGTGCCCGATTCGCTCGCTTCAGGCCTGGCTACGCGTGCTCGACCGGTCGGAAGGGTGCGTGTTTGTGTCCCTGCGTAAGAACCAGCAGGTGACCACTCGGCGCCTGACCACCAAGTACATCAACTTGATTACCCAGCAGTATTTGGGCAGCCACTATACGGCGCACTCGTTGCGGGCTTCTTTTGTGACCGTGTCCAAGCTCAACGGGGCCGATGATAGTAAGGTGATGAATCAAACCAAACACAAGACTAGCGCCATGATTCGCCGCTATACTCGCCTTGACAATGTGCGGCAGCACAACTCGGCCAAAGAATTAGGACTTTAATGCTTTAAACTCGCTCAGAGCTTGAAGTACTCGGCCATATACAGTTGACAACCAAGAATTTCACATGCTGCGAAAGTTCCTTTACAAGATGTAAAAAAGCTCGGCTTTACTACTCATTCCTAAATTATTCGTCCTAACTAGCTCATTTTGGTTGGGCTTGCAAGAATTCTTGCATGTGAGTCGGTAAGGGATAGCTACCCTGCAGCCGGCGCATCAGCACGACTTCTCCTAGGTGAAAGGACAAGTGCAGTGCGACCTCTTGCAAGGCCAGTGCTTGCGCGAGAACTTGTGGCGCTTCCCCTTTCGCCTCGCTGGCCCAGCTTTGTAGCTCAACCAGTTGGCGTTTGAATTGCATGACGGCAGCTTGCAACACTGCTTCGCTGGGGGGTACGCGTGCCGCATCCCAGCTTCGCTTTTCGTCAAACGCCTCTGCGGAAGCTATGTCTTGTAGTTGAGCTAATTGATGCGCTTGCCACATAAGCAAGTGTTGCAAAATTTGCCAAATAGTGGCGGGAAAAGCCTCCTGCTCCGCGCCGCAGTTAGCCACGGTCAAATTGTCGAAGGCCTTAAACGTATCAAACGACTGCTCAAACAGGTGCTGGCTATCAGTTGACATCATGGAAGCGACTACTTTACTGTTGAGATTATACGGGAGTCTAGACACCACCTCAATGGAAGATTCCCGTGGACGCTAAACTACAGCAAATGCTTGCCTCGCCTAAGACACTATATAAACGGAGGACTGATTAACGTTGTAAGAATGATTTATGCGATAACCTTATAAATCAGTGCAAAAGAGTATCTAATTTATTGACTATCTGCATATAGAATCGTACAGGGCTTCATTTGATCAATTTTTCTCAATATCTCACTTATATGTTTAAATATATTATTGCTCTGTTCAGCGACCGATTTTGCTTATAGCGGTTTCTTAACTAGTATCCTCTTTTTGTCTGTGCTATGCATTGTCATCCAGCTCTTTACGGGCTTTATAAGGGTATTTGGTTCACAAAACCGCTATAGCTCATACCTAGATTATTCCGCTCAAGCTTGCGCAATTCCTAGTTTATCGAATAGAATCTGATTTCGTTGCTTCGAATCGCCCACCAATTTGTCAAAAGAGATAATTTCAATATACGCGTTGTAATTAGGATTGAATCCAAAATAGCCGGCCTCATCTGGAGTTAAAGTCAACGTAGCTAAACGAGCTTGTTTGTGAATGTTCTTGGTTAAGTCGCAGATGATGTAGCAGTAAAATTTGCAGGACTTCGTGGGAATAATTGGCCGCCCATCTTCCGTGCGGGCATCGCCGGCTCGGATATCATCAATGTAGCCAAGCACTTGACGCACTGGGTCACTTTCGTCGGTATATTCCTTTCGCATTGGGCGTTTGAACTCAATGATGGTGAAGGCATCATAAGGTGCTGCGCGTGCGTCTGTATACAGCAAAGCTTTATCGAAGCTAAGTAGGATGTCCGGTCGGGGAGAACTTTTATCTCCTTCACTCAAGGGCTTATCCGATTGTAGAAATCGGTGATAAGCTAAGCGCTCGTCAATGAGCCATAGATTATGGTCTTCATAGTCCACCTCATCCGATGTCTTCTGCATCGGAAAGACAATTTTATGAATCTGTTTTTCCAGCGCATAATTACCCTCGCTATCGCGGGTCAGCACGCTTTCAAATAGCCGCAAAATCATCTTTCGATGTAGCACATAATCAACTAGACTGGCTTGGCCTGTATCCGTTATTTTACTTAATAAGTGAGTAAAGTTCTCTGTGTAGGCCTCACTACCCGGCAAAGCGTCCGGCTGTATGGCCACAATGTTATTCAACTCAATTTTTGACTCCAGTATAAGTTCATTGCGTACCTTGTAAAGCTCAATATCCAGCTTATCGTCCGGCAGCCCCGGTTTGATACGGTCAATCAGATGCGGATATTTGAGCAGCGTCCGGTATTGTGGGGCTTGGGTGTTGACGTAATGCTGCAAGTATTGCTGCTTCTCGCGTCGCACTTCAGTCAGATAGCCATCGAGTTGCTGGTTTATTTGCTGTACAGTTTCTTCTTGAATCTCTGCCAGTGACAGCAGGGGCTTGCCCAATACTTGGCTGGTCACAGGCTTGCTAGGAATATCTAGCTTGGTGCGTTCTCGGTTCACATGCTGGTCTAGGTAGCTGCCGCTGACCAGCGTGAAGAAATCAAAGCCCTCACCGTTTTCGTGTTGAAGTGGCTGATTTAGATTAGGAATAATAGCTGCGAGAGCCTCCGACGTCACTACTCGCTTGTCTGCACAATACAGAATGGCATGACGCGGCTTTGTGCTTCCGCTTTTGACTTTCAAAAAAGCTAATTCAAAAGGGTAGTTGTGAAGTGTGAAAGAATCCGCGTCCGTCTCAATCAAAAACTCGTGGCGGAAGCGGTAGTTCAAATCATACTCCTCGGTGCTACCGTCAGCTTTTTGCTCACGCAACACTAAGTGAGGGCAACTCTCATCCACCAAAAAATTAAGGTGGTGCTCGATAATAAGGTCAGCCAGTTCTCCTAATGGCAAAGACAGCCGTTCTGCGTACTCATCTTGCAGCTGGCAGAGCTTAACCGTCGTGCCGGTCGGGTGCGTCTCCCCGTTAATGCTCAACGGAACCGTCCGCTCGTCCGCTAAGGGTGCCCGGTTGTCGAGCACAAACGCAAAATCTCGCCGGTAAAATTTTTGATCAGTGTTACGGAACACCGAGCGCACCTCCGCCCGGTCGAATACCTTCAGCCATAAAAACCGGCCGACGCCTTTGCCCCCGCGCTTCAGTTTATAAGTAGACTCCGCTTCTCGGAAAGACTTATAATTCCGGTTATTAAACCCAACACCATTGTCTTTGATAACAATATCCTGGATGGGAGACAGCCCTTCAGCAAATGGAGTTGCTTGAAAGTCACGCCGCACTTCAATAAGCACCTCTCCCACCATTGTTTTAGCATCGTCAATGGCATGAAGTGAGTTAACAATGGCCTCGTGCAGGGCCATAATACCCTTTTCCTGACTTAACGGGATATTACGCACCTTTCCAACTACGTTGGTCTTTATCAGTGTCATAGCCTAAATGTAAGCGCGTTACGGCCAGCGTATTGTGTGACTGGGCACGGAAACAACCCTGACCTTTGCCGGTACGCGTACCGGCAAAGGTACGAAATATTTTACAAATAGTTTCTTTGTCAATTAGCTGCTTATCAATAAAAACGCTTGACAATGTCTAAAAAAACCCTTAACTTTGCTATACGTAGAAGGTACGCGTACCTTCTACGTATAGCAGTAATTATTTACCGTGGCCAACAAAAACCGCTTTCTAATTGCGCAAAGCGACATTGTAGCGTTGCTGAACACGCTAGAACAGACAGTATTTCAGCGTCGGGACTTGGAAAGGATTTTTGCCGAGCACCGAAGCTTCTGGCGTTTGGCGAAAAGCCTGTTAGCCCGTGACTTTATTGCGCTTTTAGTGCGTCACACGGCGATGAAGCAGGTAGACCTCGTCTTTCCCACGGAAACGAAGACCTTGTACATCTGGAAATCGGTTACTGCTTTTGAGTTAGCTACGCATATACGCACTCAGGCTTACCTATCACATTACTCGGCGCTGTATCTACATGGTCTAACGGACCAGATACCGAAGCAGATTTATGTAAATGTGGAGCAGTCATCCAAGCCGGATTCGAGCGTTCCGTTGACGCAGGAGGCGATAGACGACGCCTTCACTCGGCCCCAACGCCAGTCACAGGCCCACGCGCGCTACCGCGACTATACCCTAGTCCTGCTCAATGGTAAGTTCACCGGGCGGCTGGGCGTTGTAGAGGTGCAGCACATGCAAGCGGGCCGCATCGCGCTAACCTCCTTGGAGCGCACCTTGATTGACTTGGCCGTGCGGCCGGACTACGTGGGAGGTGTATTCGAAGTAGTAGAAGCTTACCGTCGGGCTGCCTCTACAGTTTCCATCAACAAACTAGTTAGCCTGTTGCCTAAGCTAGGTTACCGTTACCCTTACCACCAAGCCATTGGGTTTTACCTAGAGCGGGCTGGTACCTATCGCCCCGCACAGGTGCAACTGCTCAGGAAGCAACCACAGGAACTAGACTTCTATCTCACCCACGACATGGGTGCTACCGATTACTCCCCAGAGTGGCGACTACACTTTCCAAAAGGATTCTAGCGCAGCAACTGACCGAAACGCGACACCACGTAATCGAAGTAAAAAGCAAATGGCTGCGTACTGCTGGGGTCCGTCACAGTACTGCGCACGGCTGGAAAGTCCACTTCGTGGTAGTGCTGGGTCGTAGCCAACTGTTCTAAAAACTCTATCGGCACTTTCTTAGCAGCAAATACCTGCCGTAGCACATCCTGGCTTTCCGCGCTCTCCACGTCGATATCGAATCCTTCCATCAACGAATGAATGTCGTAGAAATCGCGGGCACGGGCTCGTGGATGATGTGTCGGAACAATTGGAACGTATTCGGGCATTTGCTGACAGATGGCGCGCACCTTCTCGAATACCAGCAGCTGGGGCGGGTATACATAATAGGTGAGCCCATCTAATTCGTGCGCGACTTTATGGCCACAATACTCATAGCGGCTGATATCTACCGAGAAGCTCTTGCTACGAAATTCGGCAGTACCTAACTCTAGAGATGCCCTTTGGAGCTGTTTGGGATCATGACCGTAGCGAGCTAGAATGGCCGCGTCAGCGACTTTAAATTTGATTCGGTAGCCGCCCCAAAATGAGCGCAGCGCTACTGGCATCGTTCCGGGCTTTTCCTCCACTTTCACATCAAAAGCGTGTAATTGATGGGCCGCAAAAGTTTCCGCCAGATTGGTCGCAATAGTCTGAACAGTTTGGTGCACGTCTGCAAAATCCTGCTCCATCGAAAAATCTAGGTCGACAGAGCCACGGTTGCCCACTCCATACGCAATGCTTAAGGCATTACCGCCCTTTAGCACCAGTGTTTCCATTAAGATGTCGTCCGTTACAAGGGCTACGATAACGAGCCGTTTGATTTTATCTAGCAGGCTTAATTCCATCATCCCAAGATACAGTTCAGATTGCAGTAGCTTCATTGTGCGTATTCATTTTGAGTCTTTTTGCGCTAAAGTAAGCTTGCTATCCGTCTTGAGTAACGCCGGTAAAAGGCGCTGTACGGTTGTAGCCTGAAACTCCTTACCGCGCCGGGTACGATAGCCCACTTCGTTGAGCTTGGCGGCAATTTGCCACAAGGCCTGCCCTTTGGCGCGTAAGAGTTCCGCTAGTTGCGCCGCCTGCTGGTTAGCCTGGTGCTCCCGAGCGTTGCGCTGCATGGCCGCCTGCCCCTGCGCAATCACGGTTGTCGTAAAATTCTGCGGGCTGCCCAGCTGCGCGCCGCGGGCTTTCTTGGCGGCGAGCGCATCCTTCGTGCGTTTGGAAATGGTCTCGCGCTCGTGCTGGGCAATAACGGCGAATAGGCCCACGGTAAGGGTATTGGCGTCGGGCATGTCGCAGCAGACCAGTGCCGGGCGATTCTAACCCGTCGAGCACTACGCCGGCTTTATGGTAGGCCGTACCCGGCTCCCACAGCCGGTTGAGCATGGCGCGGGCGTACCCGAGCAGTACAGTAGTATCGACCGTACGGCCAGCAGGAGTTGGCCTAGCTACTCGTTTCACTGTAGCTTTCAAGATGGTGCCTATATTGGCACAACCTTGCCATGTCCATTACACGGAGGCAAATAGTCAATTCAATAACTAACTATAATTAGGAAAATGAACGCAGGCTCACAGTGGAGAAAATGGAACTTTCATGTACACACGAAAGGGACAAATAAAAATGACCTGTTTTTATCACCTTCTATGGATGAGTTTTTTTGCGTGTTCTACAAAAAAGCTTTTGCCAATAAAATACAAGCAATAGCTTTAACTGACTATTTTTCTATTGAGAGATATATTGAAGCAATTGAATACCAAAGAGACCTTGAAAATAAGGTTGATACTACAGGTAATAAGCTCTTCGATGCAGAAGAAGTATCATTTATAAAAGACATATTTATTTTTCCTAATGTAGAGCTTCGAATGCTCCCGACCACAGATAGTTCTAGATTAATAAATATACACTGCTTATTTAATCCCGACTACGTCAATGACTTATAGCGGATTCATGAACGGTGTACGTGATAGCCACAGTGATTAAACCACGCTTTCGCATCGGGGCCAGTAAGCCAGTCGATGGCGGTATGTAAGGCTTCTTCGAGCGCGTCGCGGGTCCGTGCCTGGGCGTGGCGCAGCTTGGTTTTGAGCTTGCTCCAGGCCTGCTCGATGGGGGTAAAGTCGGGCGAGTAGGGGGGCAGAAACAGCACTTCGATGCCGCGCCGGGCTAGCCACTCCCGCAGCCCGGTCAGGTGATGCACCCGCAGGTTGTCGAGGACCAGCACGTCCCCGCGCCGTAGCTGCGGGGCCAGGATGCGGCTGATATACAGGGCGAAGCTGCGCTGATTCAAGGCCCCTTCCAGCACCTGGACCCCGTGCAGCCCGTGCACGGACAAGGCGCCAATTAAGGTTAGGGAGCGGGCCGGGCGGCGCAACGGTACGGCCCCACTCACACGCTGGCCGGCCTGCGCCCGGCCAGAGCGCCGCGTGTAGTCTAGGCGCAGGCCGGTCTCGTCCAGAAAATGAAAGCGGGCTACGTCGGGGCGTTGCGCGATAGCCGCGACGTGCGCGCTGCGCAAGGCGTGTACCCGGGGCGTGTCACGCTCCGTGGCGTGCAGGCTTTTTTTTACGTCGCCAGCCTTGTTCGTGGAGCACTCGCCAGACGGAGCCCCGGCTAACGGCTTGCCCGCGCTCAACCAGCAGGAGCGTCTGTAACTCGGCCAGGGTGGCATCGGGTTGGGCCGCCACCTGGTCCCTTAGCCAGGCCTGCGCCGCCGCATCCAGGCAGCGGGCCGGACCACCGCGGCCGGGCAGGGCGGCCAACTGCCCGCTTTGCCGCTGGCGACGCAGCAGCTTGCCGACGAAGGCCACGCTCACGCAAAACCGGGCGGCGACGTGGGCTTGTCGCGCCCCGGGCTCGGCACACGCTTGCGCGATACGCTGCCGCAAATCAAGAGAATAGGCTTGCATACACCCGGTACGTAAACAGCTTTATAGTAGCTACACCGTTCTAGAATCCGCTATACCTGAAAGTTTGATTTATAAATTACACATGCGAGTTGTCGTGTACTTAATAAAAGTGTCTAGGCGTGAGCACTGGTTCGGTTTGTTTATAGGCCCAGATTTTGTGCAGCCTTGTAAGCCACCACGTTATTAAGTGACCTCCTCCTGTATGCTTTTCTAGATAGAGAGCAATTTGTGAGTAGAGAAACGCATATTTTCACTACCTGATACTACTCCAATAAAGGTCAGTAAAATAGGGCTTAAAAAAGGGCCCCTACGCGCTTGAAAGAGCATCGGCAAAAGCATCCACTAAGGGCCCATGGGGAGCGTCATTATTAGGAAGGAAACGCGAGGAAGCAAAGAACCCAGAACGATAAGGAAATTTATCTTTAAAGACTAAAAATTTTTATTACTAAACCCGTGGATAGACTTACCCACGGGCTTCCGGCGAGAGGGGTAACACAGCGGCGGGGGCCTACTTGACTACCACGCGTACACTGCTGGTCCCTTGGCGCACCAGGTAAATCCCGGGGGGCTGCCCGCTCATATTGAGCTGGGTACTCCCCGCCGGCAGCTGCCTGGTGGCTTGGCCGATGGCGTTGTAAATGACCACGGGCAGCGTGGCGTCGCCCCCGACGAGGGAGAGCAGCCCACTACCCGGGTTCGGATAAACTGCCAGGGCACTGGCGCCGTCGGCGGCCAGGTAGCGGACGGGGGAATAGTTTTTAGCCCCCGATAAGTCCTCCTGGCGCAGCCGGTAGTAAGCGGCGCCCACGTAGGCGCTGGAGCGAGCGTAGCTATGGGCCTGCTGGGTAGTACCGCTGCCCGGCACGTAGTCCACCTGGCTCCAGGAGCTGCCATCGGGGGAGCGCTCGATACCGAAGCCCGCGCTATTCAGCTCGGAGGCCGTGTTCCAGCGCAGCAACACGCTGGCGCCCGACCGCGCCACCTCGAACGAGCTTAGACTGACCGGTAACGGCCCGTTGGGCGCGAGCGCGTTCGCTTTGGTCGTCGTCGTTTCGTAATTGTAGGACGCGTTGCCACTGTGCAGCACTATCCAGTAGTAATAGACCTTATTCGCGGGCTGCGGACTCAGCAGCGATACCGAGTAGCTGGCCGGCGCGTAGCCTTTGGGCGCTACCTGGTACGTATTCCCCAACCCGTAGCTGGCGTTCATGGCCGTCGAGTCGGCATTCCAGAGGATGGTATAGTTACTGGCCGCGGATTCGCCGTTGTTGACGAACTCGAGGTCGGTAAACTGGCCGTTGCGAACCAGCTTGGTTACGACGGGCAACGAGCGGGGTTGGAGAAACTGCGGGCCCTTGCGGCAGGACGTACAGGAGGAGGCCGTGTAGTAGCGGGTGCCGCTGGCATCGGTATTATACTCAAAAACGTTGACCTCGTAGAGTACGCCGCCGGTGGCATTGAGCACCGCCGTGGCCGTATCGGCCGGGCTGGTGTAGGCCGCCGTTTTCAGCAGGTAGGTCGTGCTCGGCGGGTAGGTAGAGCCGAAATTCGGGTTTTTCGGCACGTAGGAATTCGCGTCCATTATGCCGTTGCCGTTCGTTTTGTAGGGGCGGTCATCGGGCAGTACCATATCGACGGCACCGCCGTAGGGCGAATTGTAGTCTACCACGCGAATAAGAACAATGTAGTACGTGCCATCGCCGGGTTTCCAGCTGATTTTCGCTACGTTCTGGTCGGCGGTGGTGCCCGGCTTCGCGGTGACAAGTATGCGGGAAGGGGCAATGCTGGGGTATACTTGCGCCCGGGCCGGATGCAGGGCTAGCCCGAGCCAGAGCAGGGCCAGGGTGCGGATAATAGGGAATAGTTTCATCGTAGTAGTCGGAAACTATTCTAGAACGAGGCGGCTGCTGACCGCCCCTTGCCGCACAACGTAGACGCCCCGGGGCAGGTCCTGCACCGCCAGCTTGGCCGTGCCCGGCGCCAGGGTGGTCTGTTGCACCACCTGCCCCAGGGTATTGAGCAGTTGGACTGGCGAGCCGGCGCTAGTGCTGAATACTTCCACCACGTCATGCGCCGGGTTCGGATAGGCAGCTACCCCTTTTGGGTAGCTGCTAGCACTCTGCGTCGCCAGGGGGACGGCCTGCACCAACAAGCTCTTCGTGGTAGCCGTGATAAAGCTGGCCCGGTCAACCTGCTGGATCCGGTAGTACATGGCCCCGGTGAAAGGGGTAGAATACTTGTAGTCTCCCGGCGTGGTAGAAATGGTCGCTACCTGGCTGTTAACGAACCCCAGGTTTTGCCAGGACAGCGAATCGGCCGCGTACTGAAGCTGGAAGCCACCGTTATAAATTTCGTTCGTAGTAGTCCATTTCAAGTCGATAGCCGCGGCGCTGGCGCTGGCGCCAGCCTTTAAATTGGTGATAACGGACCCGTAGCGGCCCGTGGGCGAGTAGCGCACGATTTTCGAGTACTTCTCCTCGGCCAGCAGCGGGCGGGTCTCGGCGCGCAGCAGCACCCGGTAATAGAGCGGGCCGCTGGCAGTGAGCGGTAGGGCGCTCGTATAGGTCGAGGCCCCGGCGTAGTTGGTGGGCGCCAGCTGAAACGAGGAACTCAGCGATGAGGACAGTTGCGCGGAGTCGGAAGCCCACTGCACCTTCAAAAAGCTAGTGGCGTTTTCCGCAGCGGTTTTAAAGGTTATAATCGGCCGCGAATTCGCATCCACCGTGATGTTGGTAATCTGCGGGGCTATGCGGGGCTGCGCAAACGTGGTTTTGGCCCCGCGCGTGTAATTCTTGTTGCCGTTGCTATCCACGAAGTACTCGTACACGCCCACCTCGTAGTAAGCGCCAATCGTGGTGTTGAGCACCTGGGCCGTGGTGTCGGCCGCGCTGCTGTACGTCCCGGTCTTGAGCAGGTACGTCGTGCTGCACACGCCGCCGGCGCATAAAATGGGCAGATTGGGATTCTGCGGCACGAAGGAGGTAGCGTCCATCAGGCCGTTGCCGTTCGTTTTGTAGGGGCGGTCATCGGGCTCAATGAGGCCGGGGCTGCCGTAGATGCCGTACACGTCATTGAGGCGGATGAGCACGACGTAGTTCGTGCCGGTGCCTCGTTTCCAGTGAATGTTGGCCACGTTCTGGTCGAACGTGGTCGAGGGCGACGGCTTGGCGACCACCCGCGCGGGCGACGCGGGGGAAGTCTGCGCGCCGGCGCCAAGCGTCAGCAGGGCGAGCGTAACCAGAAGCGTGAGACGAAGTGCGAATTGCTGCACCATAAAAAAAAGGAAAAAAGGTGAAAAAAAGGAAGAGAATACTGGGCAACTATTATCTCCGATAAGTAAACATTATCGGAGATAATGTGAAAACGCAACGGGCAGGGGCGGGGCCAGTCAGCAACCAGGAACGAAGGGCGACGTGCATGGACTAAGCCGAAGCGGAATTGCACCAGCTGGCGGCTGAGGAGCTTCGGTAGCCAAAGATAAGTAAAAGTTTGTCCAAGTGAACAAATCTTTTTAGAACTTTGCAATCGCCGTGCCAGACTACCTTAAAAAAGCTGGTCCGGGAGTACTATTACGGGCTGCCCGGGGGGCGTGCTGAAGCCTGGGGCCCGGGGGAACCGGGCGGGACGCTTTCGCCGGAGTGGCGCACAGGGGCCTGCGGCGGGGCAGAAAAATAGTACTTTGGAGAGAAGCAGGCTTATTTTTGGCGGCACTCTTCTCCTTTTCCACATGCCGGACCCGATTACCAGCTACCAACTCAATGAACCTCAACTACTCGCTAAAGTCTCTCAGCTAACGTCCGACCTCCGAATGCTGCGCTTGCTGCTTCAGATGGAGCAGCAGCAGGCCTTAATTGCGAATGATTCGGCCAAGCGGGCGGCCATTAAGCAAGCGTTTACCAGGAGAATAAATACTAAATCCAACGAGCAGGTAGTAAGCCAGCTCGAAGCTATTCGCGAGGGCAAAGTTCCCTGGGTGCCCGCCCCGACCCGCCCGAAAGGCGACGTACTCCACGACATTGACGAAGTGGTGAGCGAGGGCAGCAGGCTCGGCCACTGGTGGGGGAAGCTGTTGCGCAGCTACGGGGTGGCCAGCCTGCCAGCCAACCCGCTGTTCAACCAGTAGCTACCCGGGGCCCGGCGCCGGAGCTGCCCGGCACCCTACCCGGTAGTAATGGGGGAGCATCAAAAAGTGTGGGGAAGCCATTTTGAAAAGAAGAATTATTTTTAAGTTACGATACTTGCCTTTCAACCATAAGTTTGCTTACTTGCAAGTACTTAGCTCTTTCTTCCTTTTCCACGTATGAAAATCCCTTACCTACTGTTAGTCCGTGGCTTAACAAGTGGACTGCTCATACTTGCGAGTTACGCCAAAAACAACGAGCAACTTGCGCCTGCTCCTTCCTCAGCGGCTACCGGGCAGACGGATGTGCGCGTGTTGAAGCAGGAATTCCTGGCGAAGAACTACGCTCCTCAACTCGTTTTTCAGCTCCGGAATCATACGTCACTTTTGCTGGAGCCCCGCTGGGAACAGCTGCTGCAACGGGCTACTTCTACTGCTGAGACAGCCCGCCCTGGCGTGGGTAGGGGTTAAGAAGTACCTGCTTATTCATCAAGCAGGAGGAAAAGGAGAATCCTGCGAAGGATGCAGCTAATCCCTTGGATTTCTTCGCCGCGTTTACCGGTACTCTGCGCGTCAAAAACCTGGCGACGGGTGTCAAGTCGGGAACGTCAGGGTAAGGCGGCTCTTGGACTTGACGGTAGCTGCCAGGAGCTGCAAGTCGGTCACGCCGGCTTGCTTGCCCCATTGTAACAAGACCACCGGGTTAGCAAATTACTTACGACTAAGCCTGTAAAGTCCTTTACAAGCGACCCTATTACTCGCTTGGTACTAGCGTGGGAGCCTTATTATACCTAGCCAAGTACCCGGCTAACTAAATCTAAAAGTCTGATGGACAAGAATTAATTTTTGAAGCCCCCAAAGCGGCGGAATACCTTCGTCGCACCATATAGCCTCCCGGTTGCTGAGTACCTATAATCTCTCCTTTTCCCATGCACCCTAACGCCATTCCTCTCCTGCTAGCCGCCTTGCTGGGCCTGAGCCAGTGCAAAAAGATTGACCCCACCCCGCCGCCTACTGTCAGCCAGCTTGACCTGCTACCACTGGCTACCCAGACCGGTCAGCGCACTTTTGGCTGTCTCGTTAATGGCCAGGCCTGGACCCCAGCCGGCAGCCCTTTTGCTGGGCCGTTGTTTACGGCTCAATATTATAATAATCAACTGACCCTAGTAGCAACTCGTGGGATTGTTAAAAATGGACAAACCATCTCGGATTTGATTCAACTTAATATAAATCGAATTGATTCTCCAGGTCAATACATTCTGAGCAGACCAGATACCAGTTTCGTTAACTACCATAATCTAGTTGCTAACTGCACTTATTACACCGATGCGACACACCCGGCAACGGTCGTCATTACAAAGCTAGACTTAGTCAATCGCATCGTCTCGGGTACGTTCGCCTTCACTTTGGAAACACCCGCTTGCGGCAAGGTCGTCGTTACCGATGGCCGGTTTGACTCCCGGTTTTAATTCTTCTTCCCCTCTTTCCTTTTCCTCCCATGAAAAAACTTGTACTTGGTTTATTGGTGCTGCTAGCCAGCCTCTCGGCTAGCCACGCGCAGACTGGGCCCGAAGACCAGGCCCCGCTCACGGCTTTTGCCGACTCTATCAACGCCGTATTCCAGGCCGTGGACAAGAGCCGCATACCCTCCGGCATCCTCGAAGAGTACGGCTTGCAGCTCATCGACCACGTGCCCTTCACCGGCTCCAACGGCTTCTCGGCCGCTAACCAACTCGATATCAATCGCTGGCGCGCCATTTACGGGGACCTCTATGGGGCCCGCATCAACGCCAACGCCCAGAACATGCCCAGCCTGGCCACTGTCAACCAGCAGCTAGCCCTCTACGCCCGCGATGCCTACGTGGAGCTGCCCATCCTGCACTTCGACTATAATAGCATCCGCACCGACGCGCTCAGCAGCGGGGCTATCCAGTCAGTCAATAACCGCCTCTATGACGTGGCGGGCCAGAATCCTTACCAAATCAACACCGCCTTTGCCGTGGCGGCCAGCGCTGCCAGCCTGCCGAGCGCGACCGCCTCGTTTGTGTTCCGCCCCGACTTGTTCTGGACCAACAGCGGCCGTACCGTGGCGGGCCTAGAAGCCGACTTTGCCGATGGCAACGGCTTCGTGACCCTGAGTTGGAACGCGCCCCGCACCATAAGCTACGGCAGCGCCGGCGACAAAGACGTGCGGGTGCGGGTGCATTATACCAACGGCAGCACCTACGAAAGCCATCTATTGGTGCGCTCGCCTGCGCCCGTTGTCAGTCCGGTAGCAAATGCCACTGCCGGCACGCTCGCCACCGCTTACACGGGCATTGCCAACGTGAGCTTCAACCTTACTGCCGACAAATCCTACCAGGGGCAGCGTGCTTCGGCGCAGATTTCAATTGAGTACAGCGGTAGCTCCGGCGTACTGGATAAACCACTTATCGTAGTGAAAGGCTTTGATTTGTCGGGGTTTCTGCCAATAACACACACTACATACAGTGAATTTATATCTAAGCAGTTCAACACAGATGGAGTAATACTCAGTAACGGAGCCAACGCGGACGGTTACGACATTGTATACGTTGATTTCGACAATGGCACCGACTATATCCAGCGCAATGCCTACCTACTGGAAACCGTCATCAACTGGGTAAATCAACATAAAACCGGCACCCAGCCCAACACCATGTTAGCCATGAGCATGGGCGGGCTAGTGGCTCAGTATGCACTCCGCGATATGGAAAAAGATTTGGCTAATGCTGTCGCTGGGGCAACTCCGCATCAGGTACGCCTACTCATCACCCACGACGCCCCCCACCAGGGCGGCAACGTGCCGCTGAGCGTGCAGATGCTCATACGGCAGTTGGCCGGCACTAGCTTTAGCCTGCCCTTGGGGAGTACCATCCGGCTAGTTGACCGCTATCCGGTGCTGGGCCAGGCCCGGGATGCGCTGCTCTCGCCGGCTGCCCAGCAGCTCCTGCGTTACCAGACTACGCATTTGGGTGGGTCGGGTGGCTTTGCGAACTTCGTCGTAGCGGCCCCCACTTCGCTTTACGACAGCTTCCAACAAGAGTACCAGGCCCTGCTAGGGCCGACTGGAGTGCCACAGGGCACGCCCGGCCAGCCTTGCCGGGTAGTAGCCTGCGCCAACGGCTCGGAATGCGGGCGACCCCAGCCTTTTGGACCCTACGCTATGCTGGCCAGCCTCACTTATGATGGTAACGCCACCAATTTTGGCCTGCTTGATGTGCTAAACGTACCTATTTTATCGGGAGCTGCATTAGGCTCTTTGGCTACCCTAGGCGTCATTTCTGGTCCGGCAGGTATCGTGGGCGTAGGCATCATCAGCTTGTTTGCGCTGGGACTCACCGGGTCTTACGACCTGACCGCCGCGCTCAACCTGCGCGCCCTGCCCGACCAGCAGGCACTATCGGTATGCGATATCTTCCTTCAAGCTAACAAGCATACGCGCCTGTTAGGCCTTTTCCGGGTTCAGATTACTTTTCTGGAATATCATGGCACTTCGCTGGCTTCGCAACTGCCGCTCGATAGCGGCTCGGGCGGGGTTATCAGCCTGGCCGCTTATGCCCAGCAAATAGGCGGAGCCACCACTTCCCTGCCAGCGGGCTTGCTTCAGCAGCAGCAGTTTTGCTTCACCCCCACCTTCAGCACTCTCAACATCACCCCGAGCAGCTCAGCAGCGCTCACGGCACAGTACTCGCCGGGTACGAACGTCGGGACTCCTTTCGCCAATTTCCGCACCGCTGGCCGCGAGAATGAACTACACCTTCAATACACGGCCTTGAATAGCAGTTGGATGCTAAAGGAGTTGCGTCAGACGCCGCAGGTCCTAAGCTGCTCCGCTTTTTGCCAAGCGGAGCCAGCAATCAGCGGCCCCACTGCGATTTGCAGTACCGGGGCCACCTATAGCATTCCTAACCTACCACCCGGTACTACCGTCAATTGGCAATTGAAAACTACTGGGGCCGTTTCGACTACCAGCGGCACCGGCCCTACCTTCACCGTCAGCTCTACCGGCGGAGGAAGCGGAGGCGGGGTGTTGACGGCCACCCTCGTCAACGACTGCGGCACCTTGACACGCACTCTGAATGTATATGCTGGGGTGCCCGAAACTCCACTCTTCGACGGGCCGACAGAAGTTGCTTGTACTGACTATAGCGAGACGTATACCATTACCAACTACAGCCCTGCCCTGACCTATACCGTGCGCTCGGGCGGGGTAGCCCGCAGCAAGCCGGTACTGGCCCGCGTCGGCACCTTCCAGGTATTGTTCAGCGGAACCGGCTCGGGCTACGTCAATGTGACGGCCACCAATAGCTGCGGCTCCGTGACTAATACCCTGTCGCTCACCGTGGACCCCTGCGCTACTTTTGCCGCTACCCCCAATCCATCCAGCTCCCAACTGACCGTGACGGCGACCGACCCGGCCGCCGAGTTTGACGCCGACCTCTATGACACCTACGGCCGGAAGCTCAAAACCAAGCATGGCGCCCACGGCAAGGCGGTGCTTGAGGTAGCCGAGCTACCCGACGGGCTTTATAACCTACGCGTGGGGCAGGGAAAGGGCGCGTACTCGCAGCACATTCAGATTAAGCATTAGGAGCGTACTACGTCTGCAAGCCGGGGCCGGTCAACGGTCCCGGTTTTTTTTAGTAGAACGATTGCCTAGGTAGCTGGATGAAGAAGAAGAGCATTATAAAGTGTGGAGTAATTGGGCTTTATAAGTCAAGTTGCAATGTGGTTAACCTCTATTACTCCACACTTTATGATGCGCTCCTACTGACAACGGCCAGCCGGAATTTCCGAGCTGGCCGTTGCGATAAAAATAGAAAGAGTGGATAAAAGCGAAGCGGAGACAACGCTGCGGGCGTGCGGCCAGGCTTAATTGGCCTGCACAAGGAGGGAAACCAAGGAGTTCTTCGTGCGGGTCTTGCCGTCCTTGGGTTGGTAGAGGCGCCAGCCCCGGCCGTTCGACCCCAGCAGCCAGGTGCGGGCGGGGTCATCGGTTTCGGCGGCCCCGAGCACGGGGTAATCGTTGAGGCGCGTAACCTGGTAAGTCTTGGGGTCTTTGGGGTCGGCCCCGGTCACCAGCAGCGGGGAGTGCCCGTTGCCGGGGTTGGACAGCGAGACGTAGTGCTGGTTAGCTTCCGAGCCCAGGCCCTCGACCAGCACGAATACCCCGGCGGCCGGTAAGTCTAAGTTGTAGCTGCTCAAGTCCAGCGTAAGCAATCCCTTCGGCGCGGTCGCGAGTTGAGCGGTCGAGATTTCCAGTGGCGTTGGCAGCAGGTCCGACCCAACCGGACCGGCGGCTGCGCCCTCGGGTCCGAGCGCGCGGAGCGAAATGCGCAGGGCGCCCGCCCGGATGGCCGTCGGCTTGAGCTGGAGCTGAAGCTGATTAATGCGGCCGGTTTGCCCTTCGGGTAAGCCGGCCAGGTGGACGGCCACCTGCACCGAGGGTATCAGGTAGTAGCTGGAGCCCAGGTGGGGTTGCCGGGTGAAGGGCGTGAGCAGCACCTGGCGGCCGGGACGCACGACCACACCGGGCAGGGCTGCCGACGCTGGTTCGAGGCGCAGCGTATCCAGCACGTCGGTCGCCGTGCGGGCGAAGTCGGCCGGGGCGTAGCCCAGCGAGGATAGGTGCAGCTTTAGGGTTCCCGAGGCCGTGAGCGGGAAATTGAACAGACCGGCCTGATTGGTGACGCAGGTGCTGCCCCCCGTCACCTCCTGCACCGTGACACTGGCCAGCGGGTTTCGCGTTACGGCGTCGATGACGACGGCGCGGTAAGTGGGCGGCGCGGGGGGGCTGGCCAGCAAGCCCAGAAAAGCAACGAGAATAGAAATCAAGGACATGATGCAGAAAGGAGATAGACCGTTATGCTACAAATAAACAATACCGGGCTGATGACCCGGTATTGTTTCCCGCAGCTGAACCGCTTATTGGCAAAGGGCCGAGTTCGGTACCGAGTCGCCGCCGCCCAGGCGGATGCCGCAGAAGCGGTACACTACGCCGGCGCTGCCATCGGGATTGCACTCCACATTGGCGGAGAAAAACAGGAAGTTTTTGCCGTGCTTGGCGTGCTTCGTGTGCTTCGTGGCCGTGGTGGCCGACGCCGGGTTCGTGGTGCCCGAGGCCAGTACGGCACCAGCGGTCAACGCGACGGCCAGGGTTAGCTTGGTGAACTTGCGCTTCATACGAAAAAAGGGGGGGAATAAAGAAATGCCTACTCTGTATGCTTTTCGGCGACCGCATTTCCCGGCATCTGGCCAGACTACCAGGGGTAAAATCAACGAGTGACAATTCGGGAGCAGCCGGGTAAAAAGCTCCAGCGGATGCCGCTGGAGCTTTTTCCGCCAAGGGCACAGCCGGGTACGATGCCAGCGCCAACCCTTGCAAGACGATGGCTGGGCCAACAGTCCTTTTCCACGTCAAAGCTACCTAAAGTTTGTTCATATGAACAAACTATTTAAGAACTTTTGCCACATATTTAGGAAGTGGGCTGTAAGTCAGCTGGTTGGAGAACAGGCCAAGCGGGGGCAGCCTCCATTTCGCGCAGCAAAGCCAGCAGCTCCGCCAAATTTGCCGGCCGCCAGCGGTCCCCGTACTCATCTTCCAGGTAAAAGCCCCGGCGGTCGGGCACCAGCAACAGAATGATGGTGCCCCGGGGCGATTCCACGTACCAGGTGCGGTTGTCGCGCTCCGGGGGCAGCGCCTCCACCTCATCCCCGTAATCAGGCAGGCACTCGCCGGTAGCGACTGCCCCGGCCTGCGTTAATTCCGAGGCCGCCGGCACGGCCTGCGGCGCGTAGCCCCGCCAATTAGGGCCGTACCACCGCGTTAGTTCAACCAGGGTACTCATGTTACTAAGCTAGCTAAGCGGTAAAAAGATTAGTCCATCAGGGCCAGCCACGCGTGGTGCTTCACGCCGCCCGGCTGAAGCGCCACGCAGCGATACATGCCGGCCGGCGTATCGCGCGGCAGGGGAAGCGGCTGGCGATGGTGGTTAGTGAGCGGCAGCACCCGGCGCGCAAAAACGAGTTCCCCCGTGCGCGTGCGCACTTCAACCTGCACCGGGCAGCTGCGCAGCCCATGCAGGTGCAGGGTAAGCTCCTCGGTTGACTGACAGGGATTGGGCAGCATCACCACCCCGGGATTCAGGGGCAGGCGCTGGGGCCAGGGCCGGGGCAGTCCCCGCTTCCCGCCGCCCAGCAGGGCGCCAAACGCGCCCAGTAAATTGTAAATCCGTTGCATGACAAAATTTTGAATAGCTAACTACTTAATGTTCAGTAAAAGGCGGCGCGGGCGAGCGCGGAAGGAGCAGCTTACTGCCGGCGCTGAAGCGAACAAGATTTCAAATGAATTTCAAAATAGTTCGTCCAGTGCGGCCAAAAAAAACTAGCGCAGGTGGTAGCGCAGGCCGGCGCCGTAGAAGCCAGGCCAGCGGGTAATTCCGTCTTCGGGAAAAACCAAAGCCTTTTGCAGGGTGCCGACCACGGAGAGGCGGTTACCCAGGAAAATATCAGTTTCCACGCCCAGCAGCGGCCCGCCGTAAAAGCGCTGCTGCACCCCCGCTTCCGCCACCGCCGCATCCTCATTCGTTCGCTCGTAGCGGACCAGCCCGCCGGCGAGCAAATGCACGTAGGCAATCTCGCGCAAGTGAAACAGCAGCGGGGCCACGGCCAGGCTAAGGCCGTAGGCCGAGCTGGCCGCGCCGCCGCGCACGAGGTGGTCCGGCCGCGCCAGGCTAGCCCCCAGCCGCAGGTAGGTCTTATCGGACACGTAGCGGGTCCAGCTGCCTTCCCCGAAGAGGCCGGTATCGGTCTTGCCGTACACGAGTCCCAGGCCGGTTATGCGCTTATCGTGGCGCTGCGCCCAGCACCCGCGCGGCAGCCCGAGCAGCCCGAGCAGGGCGAGCAGGAAACTGAGCCGCAGCAGGCCGGAGCCCCAGGCGGCCGTCGAGCTGCTCGACGGCCGCCGCAATGCAGAGCGGACCATTATTGCTGGAAGAAATTTTTTTCCAGGCGAATCATCGCCTGCGTTTGCAAATCTTCCTGGTAGGCCGAGGCGACCACTTTTTTGTGCGGCGAGCCTTCGGCCACTTCCGCCAGCAGCCGGTCGGCTTCCGAGCGTAGCTTAATCGCGGTCATCAGGTTGGCATTTTGCGCCGAAATATTGGCCATGCGCTCGCCTTCGGTCATGGAAAACCGGTTGTCGTTGTTGAGCGCCGCCAGGGCCTCCGTGCTCTGCTGGGTCATCTCATTGGCCAGCTTCTGGTAATTAAAAGCGGTTTCGATTTTCTTCTTATCCGCTACTTCCTCGTAGGCGTACTGGGCCACGAAGTTGCTGGCCTTCTCCGCCTCATACTGATTGTAGTCGGTAGGCTGCGCGGATTGCGAATCCTGTCCGTTGCTGAATACCTTGTACACCAGGTTGATATCCGTAGACTTGCCGTTTTTCAGCGATGTCTGCAAATTGCCCGCGTAGGTATTAAGGGCGTTAAGGGCGGCGAACGAGCCGAAGCTCACGCTGCCCCCTGAAGCAGGCCCGCCACCTGGGCGTACAGCTCGACGGGGTTGCTCAACTTGAGGTTGGCCAGGCCCTGCACTTTTTTCAAATCACTCTGAATCTGCTTTTGCAAATCCAGGCCCGCCGAGGTCAGGTCCTTAATATTCCCGGTCAGGTCTTTGACCTGGGTGTGAATGGTGTTGGCGACCCCGGCGATATTGCGCGCATCCTGAATGACGCCGAAATTCTGCACCGTGTCGTACCATTCCTTGAGCTGGGTGGCGAAATTGCTAATGTGGACGCCCATGTGCAGCGGGTCGTTCACAATGAATTGCGCTTGCGCGCTTTGGGGCGGCGCGCCGCACAGTAGGGCGGCGGTCAGGCCCAGGGCCGTGAGGCGCCGGGCATGCTTTCGGACGTACAGGTTCATACGGGTTGAAAGGGGGTTAGGGAAGGGAAAAATGGGGCAACTACCGGTTCAGCAGAATGGGCAACGGCGCGCCGTTGGTCGTCGAGGAAGAAGTTTCGGCCGCCGTAGCGCCGGCGGCCCGGCTGCCGCTGGTGAGCAGCACCGGGTAGCCGTCCGGCAGCAGAATTTCCCGCAGCTTGGGCGTTTTGCGCGGGATACGGGTCAGGAGGCTGGAGCCCACGCGCGCGCTGATGCCGGGCAGTGAGTTGGCCGCGCTGGCGGAGCGGTCGATGGCCGAGGTCAGCTCCGACGTGGCCGAGGTGCGCATGCTGTTCTGAAACTGCGCCGCGCCGGGGTCCAGCGGGGCCCGCTTGCCGGGGTCAATCATGATGCCGGGCATGTAATTATAATCGTAGAGCTGGCAGGCGACCCGGGCCGGGCCCAGGCGGTCAATGGTAATGTTCACGTTGTTGCTCCCGACCTGCGCGACGCCGGCGAAAAGCAGATTTTTCGGGAACGTGCGGCCATCGAGCACCGCATCTTCGGTTAAGCGCAGCATCACGACCGACCCCGATACGACGCGCTGGGCCCCGTTAATCTGGCACTTGAAAAACACGTCAACGGGCTTCTCCTCGGCCGCCGTGCCATCGGCCTTGCGCAGCTTGACCGTAAAGAAGCCGTCCAGGCCGGGGGTGGCGGCCAGGACGCCTTTGAGCTGGTCCACGCTGGGCTTTTGCGGTACCGGCCGGTAGCGGTGCCCCGTCATCTGCTCGTACACTTCCCGGGCCTGGGGCGGGGCGGCGGCCAGCATGCGGTTGACTTCCTCGTTATCCTCGTAGGGTACCCCGTCCGGGGCGTAGAGCGGCAGCTTGGCATCGCGCGGGGGCCGGCCGGCGGAAGTGGCTTGCCGCTGCACGGTCTTCGTGCGCGACTCATAGGCACCCGTGCTGGGATTGCGCTCCGTAACGGTGACCGTGTCCACGTTGCGCCGGTGCGCCTCGCGGGCCAGCGACTGGCGGTTAATGCGCTGCTTCCGCTTCCGCTCTTTTTGCCGCAGCGCCTGGACGCGGCCGGCCGTATCAATGGGCATTGCCGGTGCCGGGGGCGCCTGGGTAGCCGCGGCCGTGGCATTCAGCGCATTCAGGCTATCGGCCGAGAGGCCGGCGCGCGTGGGGGCCAGGTCTTTCTCGGCGCGCGCTTTCTGGTCCATGCTCTCCGTCGCGGACGGGGCGACGGCATCGGTCGTATTAGCCTTGGGCAAATGGCGGCTAATATTCTCGGTAGCGGCCGCCGTAGGGTCCTGGCTAGCCGAGAGCTGCCCTTGCAGCACGGCTACGTAAGCCACTAGGGCCCCTACGCCCAGCACGGCCAGCCCCACCAGGCACAGAATCCAGTGCTTCCGCACGAATTTGGTAACCTTCTGGCCGGGGGTTTGGGGGTAGGCGCAGGGGGAAAAAGGGCTTCGTCCGCTGGCGCGGCGTAGGGGGTGGGCTCGTCTTCAGCGGCGGCGTGCGCCGCGTAATCATCTTGGTCAGCCATCACTAGAATTAGTTAAGGCGCAGCGACGGCGCCTGGTTGATAAGGCGGGAGGGCAGGTTGAGGGCCAGGGCGCGGGCCCCGAACTTCTCGCGCAGTAGCACGGCCAGGTGGCCTTGATTGGTGGCGGCAAACAGCGGCACCGCGTAGAGCAGGTACCCGGTCGTATTGCCGGCAATCGTTTGGTTGGGGCGCCCGCCCACGGCCACCAGGGCCCGGCGCGCCTCGTTCTTCTTTTTGGAAAAGAGCCGGCCCTGGCTGTTCTCGACCAGCTGAAAATCGCAGAAGTCCACGTTGTAGTCGATGGCCGTGCCGTTCACCAGCTTGAAGCGGAAGTACGTGAAATCCTTGTCGTTGCGCACATTGGCTAGTGACAGCACCAAGTCGTTGTCGAGCACGGCGACCGCGTGGTGGTCCTCGCCCTGGCGATTGAGCAGACTGAGCCGGGAATCAACCCGTACTTTCTTTTCAGCCTCTTTGTCGAGCGCAAGCTCATTTTCCGGCATTTGGGGGCCGCTCGCGCCCTCCCCCCCGGGCGCCGGCGTTTGCCCCAGGTAACTATAGGGGCCGGGCTCGTAGCGCGCTTGGCCGTAGTGCCGGGGACCGTAGGTGCCATCGCCGTTGGGCGCCATGTTGCCCCCCTTCTGGAAGTCGTAGAGCATCATAACCGGACTCTTCACGTAGACTATCTGCCCAAGCCAGTAGCGCGCGCCGTGCCGAACCATGATGGGCGTAGGCGGGGCGCCGGGCCGGCGCGCCCGCACGAACACGGCATTGTTTTCAATCTTCACGAGGTAATTATTGAGCATCCCCACGTCCACCAGGCTCACGCCTTCGGGAAAAACCAGGTAGGTAGTGGAGCTGTCCGAGACGGCCACTTTGACCATCATATCCGAGGGCATCGTGGCATCGTAGGGCGCGGTCGGCTTGGCCAGTCCCCGCTGCTCGCGCTTGAGCTGCTCCGGGGAGGGGCGCAGCAGCACCGGGGCGGGCGGGGCCGGGGCGCTCACGGTGGCGGGCGGGTAACGCGGGCTGGAAATCGAGGGCAGGGCCTGGCCGTAGGCGAACTGGGTAGCCAGCGCGGCCGCGAGCAGAAGGCAGGAGAGCCGGAATCTCATGGCAGTAGTTGGAAATAAGAGGTGGGGGGAGGCTTATTCGGCCGGAGCCGGTTTGGGCGCGGGCGGGGCCGCCGTAGCGCCGGCCGCGGCCTTGAGCGCGGCGATTTTCGTGGCGCGCTCAGCGGCCTGGGACTTCAAGAAGTCCTGTTCTTCCTTCGAGACGGGCGGCGCGTAAGGCAGGTAGTCGAAGTTGGTGAGCTGCAAGCCGTAGGGATTCTTCTCGCTGCGGTCTACCTCAATCAGGTTGAAGTGCGCGGCCAGGCCGGTCGGGGCACTCTGCTGGTCCCCCATAAAAATGCGCTGCCGGCAGTAGGCCGTGGCCATGAACGGCCGCTTCTTAAGTTGCAGCACGATGCTATCCACGTCGAGGACCTGCCGGGCGCCGTAGTGCACGTAATTCTCGAAAACCTGGCCCTTTTTAAACCCGGCGTAGATGCGGCGCCCGTCCGTATCATCAATCAGGGGCAGGGCCGCGTCGAGGTGCTGCTTGAAGGTGTACTGGTCGTGGGCATACATGGTTTGCATGAACTGCCGCACCAGGTTGCGCACCTCGAATTCGGTGTGGGCTTCCGGGGCCGCGAGCAGGGCCGAAAACGTGCCGCCGGGGCCTACGACGTAGACGCGGCGGCCGCTGACCTCGTAGGCGTGAGCGGTCATGAAGCCGGCCAAAGTGGCGATAACCAGCATGGTAACCGCGCTGAGCACGGTCAGAAACTGCATGGAGGTAAAGGATTTAGCTAAATTTTTTACTTCACTCATAAAAAGGGTGGCGCGAAGCCGGGTTAGGTACTGACAAGAAAAAAAGGGTGAATGGGCGGCCAGCGGGGCTTACTTTCTCCCCACCGCCCCCGCAGCTGCTCCAGGCCGTGGGGGAAAAAGGGGCGCCCGGACCGGGGTAGGGAAGGCGGCTAATTGACGGAAAGCGCCGCCGAGGGGACCGGAGCCGCGAGGGCGGGGAGGCCGGCGGCATCGCTGCCCGAGCTGGCAGCCGGCGGGGCGGCAGCGGCGGCAGCGGCGGCCGGCGCGGCCGCGCCGCTGCCGCCACCCGTACTGCCGCTGGCCGAGCTGTTCACGGCCCGGCCGACCGCCTGGGCAAAGCCGCCGGGCTGGCCGGTAGCCACCCCGGCAGCGGCCGTGGCCGCGCCGGTGGCCACCCCGGCAAATGCCCCGAAGAAGCCCTGGGTAGCCGAGCCGCCGATAACCAGGCTGGTCAGGTAGGGCACCATGCAGTACAACACCAGAAAGCTCACGGTGTAAACGAGCTGCTGCACGCCGATGGCTTCGGTAACCGCGGCGCCCACCGAGCCGCCGCTGCCCAGGTTCTGGCTCTGGCTCCAGTAGGAATAGAGCATGTCGAGCATCGAAAACGTGACCCCCCACAGCAGCACCGAGAAGTAGTTTTGGAGCCAGTGCTTGAAGAGCTGCGAGAAGGCCGGGATGATGCCCAGGCTCATCGCGAAAGGGCCGGCCATAATAATGAAGCCCAGCACGAATTGCCGCACGAACAGAAACACCAGGCGCACCAGCTCAATCGTGGCATTGGTCACGAAGCGGGTGATGAGCGACATGATGTTGAAATTCTGAATCATATCCCAGGCTTGCGAGAAAAAGCTGGGATTGTTGTCAATCATCTGATTGGCCGTGCCGACCTGGCCCGGGGCCGGGGTGGCGCTCTGCCAGCCGCTGGTGTGCAGGGTTTGGTAGAGCGCGGAACCAACGCCGGTAGCGCCGCCGCTGGCCGTGTGCATGGCCGAGATAATGCCCTCGACGCCCTGGTAGGGCAGCTGCACCCATTCCATGTAATAGGCCAGGGCTACCCAGATGGCGACCCCGCGAATAATGGGCGACAGGTCCATCCGGAGCGAGGCGCCGGTCAGGTAGCCCCGGCCGATGCTGGTGAGCATAGCAATGACCAGGGCAATGGGCGTAATGTAGTTCTGGCAGATAGTCACCATCTGCACCGTCGAGTTGTGCAGCGCGGTCTGGAAGGCGGTGGAGGTCAACAGCCCCGACCCCGAATCAAGCAGCAGCGTGTTCATAGCGCGAAGGGGCCCGTTTTCGTGCGCTTGGCCTCCACGTACCGGTCCACGGCCAGGCCCAGGCGGGGCACGATAACCGTGTGGTAGGTTACTTTGCCTTCCGCATCGAGCACGAGCCGGCCGGCTTCGTCGCGGGCGATGATGCGCTGTTGCAGGTTGGCCTCGGCAATAAGGCGGTTAAGGTAATTGCGCTGCCAGGCCGTCGAGGTCAGGATGGGGTCGAGCTGCATGGCGGCGGAGAGGCTGAATACTTTTCCCCGCGTTTCCTGCTTGATGAACAGCTCGCGGCCTTCCGGCAGGTCGCGCATCGAGCGCAGCAAATCCATTTCGTGGGCCGAAAAGCCCATGTCTTCCTGCAAGCGCTCCAACTCGCGGCCCGGCTTGTGGCGCAGGATGATAATGTTATTGGTGTTGGCCATAATGGCCGTGGCGATGGGCGAATCGACCACGTCGGCGCTGCCCTGGGTGATGATGGTAACCGAGCCGTTGAGCTTGCGGATTGTCCGGTACATCGACTCGATGAACTCCTGCAAGCCGGCCAGCAAGGACCAGGCTTCGTCGAGGGCGATGAATTTCACCGCGTCGGGAAACTTGGCAAACAAGTCAACGCTGAGCTGGGTAATGAGCAGGCCGACGACGGGGTAGAGCGTAGCATCCTCCTTCACCTGCTTGAGGTCAAAGCAAATAAGCTGATGCTCGCTCAAGTCCTTGTCTTGCCGGGCGTTAAATACCGTCGCGTACCGACCGCCGGCCACGAACTGCTCAATAATCGTAAAAAACTGGTGCATGTCCAGCAAGCGCCCGTCCTTGACGTACTGAGCCCGCTCCTGCACCAGGCGCTCATCGGATTTATCGTACTCCGCGCTGCTCAGGTGTTGGTCCCGGGCTTTGGCGTAGTCGTAAAACGACTGCATTCCCGGAAATACTTCATCGGCCTGGCCTAGCTCCGGCAGCTTGTTGAGGTAGGCGTAGTAGGCAATCAGCATCCGGCTGATAAGTGCCTCTTCCGGCTTGGAAAGGCCCACGGCGCTCCCGCCGCCCGCCATCGGCTTTTTCAGCAGCAGGGCAAACAGCGCCAGGTGGAACAGCTGCTTTTGCGAATTGTACTCCCACCGGCCGTTTGCCTCCCGGGCAACCAGAAATGGATTGAAGGCAATCGGATTTTCCGGGTCGTATTCGTGGTAGCACTTGTCAAAGTCCGGGCCCGTCAGGAACTGCACCACGTTGCGGTAAGTACCCCCGTTGTCGATGAGAATCTGCCGGGCCCCGCGCTCGTGGCGCTGCACGATGAAGTAGCCGAAGGTGTAGCTTTTACCCGACCCGGATGGTCCGATTATCAGGCCGTTCATGTTCTGATTAGCCGTGTTAAACAGGTTGACGCGCACGAGCTGGCCGAAGCGGTCGCAAATCAGGTCGCCCCGGGGGTCCGGCCGGTAGGTAGTCGTCCAGTGCAGGTAGCAGGCGGCCCGGTCGGCGGAAGTAATTATCCAGCGGTCGGGGATTTGGTAGGCGTTGCCCGGCACCAGGCCAAAGAACATGTGCAGGCCCTGGGCGCTTTCCACGACGGCTTCCGCGCCGAACATGAGCCGGAAGGCAGTCATCGTAAGGTCCACGCGCTCTTTCCGCAGGTCGTTGTCGCGCTCCCAGAGCAGGACCGAGACGTGCAGCTTCGTGAGGGCCTTGTTTGCGGCGCGCACCTCGGCCGTGAAGTTTTGCAGCTCTTCCACGCGCACCGTGTTGTCCTGACTGGCGAATACGCCCAGCGAGTCGTTGATTTTGCGGTCGTTGTCGAGCGCCTTCAGCTCCTTCCGGGTATCGGTCACCATCACGGCCTGCGTTGTCACGTGCGGGAAGTTCAGAAAGTGGGTGAGCGAATAGAGCATGGGGCTCACCACGTTGTAGGTGTTGGCCACCACCGGCACGGCCTGTGACCCCTGCCCCGTCATGCTAATCACGTTCACCATGTGCTCGCCGACGAGCAACCCGGCGCGGGTGTTGCTGATTTCGCGGTTCGGCTCCTTTTCCGGGTGCTGGAAGCTGAGGTTGAAATACTGGGCGTAGAGGTCGGTAAGCGCTTGCTCAGGTAGTTGCTCGACGGCGACCCCCGACAGGCTGCGGAGGGTAGAAACCACTTCCGACGCACTGCGCGCCGCGATTTCCAGCGTTTCGGGAATATCCGCGAAGGGGTTTTTCTTAACTGCCTGGCCCGCGCGGACGACCAGCGCATTCAGGGCATTCACTGGGGTAGCTTTCTTGGCGGTCGCCGGCGCAAAGCTCAGAAACAGGTAGCTTTTGTGGTGCAGCACCTGCTGGTCGAGAAATTTCTGCTTTTGCCGGGTGGTAAAGAATTTATCTTCCGGTTCCACCGCAATGGAAGCGCCGTGGTAATACACGTCGGTCTTCTGAATGATGGTGTGGGCCGGCAGGTGCTTGAGCAGGCCGGCCAGCGTTGTCTGCGCCTGCTCGTAGAGCGGTCGGCTCCAGCTTTCCATCTCCGGGCTGTGGACGAGAAACCCGATACCCACGCGCCCATCCTTAAAAATTACTTTATCGTCCTCAATAGCATAGACCGGGTTAACCGTGTCGAATGCTTCGGTTTTGCTTCTGGCTAGGAACATGCGTGACAGGGGGGGAGAAGTGGTGCACGGGACACCCAGCGAAATGCGGCGGGGCTGCACCAGATGGAAGGAGATAAAACCCATGAGGTAGCCGGGGGGCGGTTTTTAGCCATCCAGCGCAGGGCGAAAAACATCCCGAGGGCGGCGACTAATACCAGCGTGTAGAGGAAGCGGGGGACCATGACGAGCGTGCTGGCAATCCCCAGCAGCATCACCCCGCCAATCAAAAGAGCAACGACAAGGCCCAAATCCATCAGATTCATTCCGAGGATTTGGGCCGGTCGTTCAATGCTTTTAAATGAGCGCATTGGACAACGAGGGTCGCGGCTTACTGACCGTCCTGGCCACCCAAACCACCACCAGCCGAGCTGGTCATGCTACCCTGGATATCCTTCTTGAAGTAAGTGAAGCCAAACCACAGCAGCACCCCGCCGATAAGCCAGCCGATGCTGCTCATGGCATCGGGCTCACCCGACATGAATTTCTTGGCCGTGCGAATCAGCGCGACCGAGAGAAACACGATAAACAGCACGTTGACGATGTTGTAAATCAGCGTGCGGATGTTCTTGAGCTGGTCCACAATCGTGGTACCGGCCTGGGCATTGGCTTCCTGGGCGCTAATCATCATGACCAGCAGCAGGGCCAGCAGTTTCTCGCCGCGCGTGCGCGGGTTGAGCAGCGGCAGGCGCTGCGCCGTGCCCTGGGCTTGGAGCAGCAGCTCGCCGGCTTTGTCGCGCCCGGCCTCGGCCAGGTCGGTAGCGAAGCGACCCAGGCCGCTTGCTTTAAAAGGAGAGGTAAACATAAAAAAAGAAAAAAGGGAGTGAGTGAGTGGGTTGGCTAGGCCCGGAAAGCCAAAGTCTTAGGCGGCCAGCGCTTCGGGCGCGGCCGTGAGTTGCTGAAAAATGGCCTTGCGCCGGCGGGCCGGCGTCAGGCTGCCCTCCTGGAAGTCGGGCGGCGCGGGCGGGCTCGGCGGGGCCGGGTTGAGCGCGGCGTCGGCCTGCTGCTGCTGCGCCAGCCACTGCGCGATAGCTTCCTTATTGTCTTCCCACGCCGCCTGGTCCCGGGCCTGCTCGGCCGCCAGCTCGGTCTGGTGCTGGGTGAACTGCTCGTGGTGGCGCAGACGCTCGATGCGCAGGGCGTGCTCCTCGGCGTGCTGCTTGTCGCGCAGCTGTTTTTTCTGGTCGAGGTAGTCGGAGAGCACGTAGTGAAACTCTCCTACCGTGTGATGATTCTGCCCGACGGGTAAACCCACGGGCAGCGGTAATTCGGCCTGCTCCTGGTGCAGCCGAATTACCCAGAAGCCCCCCGCCGCGAGCAGCAGCAGGACCCCTACCAGCAGCAAAAGGGGGCCAGAAGCCATGAGAGAAGCGCTAAAAGTAATACCAACAAGACAAACTTAGTCGAAACTAATCAAAGTTTCAAAAAAGTTTGTTCAAATGGTAGTACTTTTGGTTCTCATCGCAGGAAGTCCGGTTGCGGAAGGCAGGCTAACTAGACAAATCGAAATTTTCGGGTAATTTTTACAAAATTTGTCCAAGTGAACGCACACCTACCGTCCTTTCCAACCTTACTCCCGCTGATGTCCCACACCCCTACCAACCAATTCAACCGGGTTTTCCAAGACCCGGACTTGACGGTTGACTATGAAAAAGCCCTGCGCTTTATTCAGTTAGCCTTCAAGCGATTTCCCCACGGCCAGCTCAAGAGCTGGGCCCAGGAGCACGAGTTCAATTACCCGACGCTCATTTCTCTGCGCAACAACACGTTGCGGCGCCCCGCCCCGCTGCAAGCGCAGAAAGTGCTGGAAAAGCTCAACTTTCCAACCGAGGTAATCCGTGTTTCCCGGGGGGGAAATCGACGCATGAATTCATATTCCAGGGGGGTGCGGAAGCCTATACCGCGTTCCACCATCAACTCACGGAGTATGAGAACACCTCCCCCACAGACAGCCCCGCAGCCGCGGCGCGAGAATGACAATTTCGAGCTGGACCATTTCAAGCGCGACATTGATTTAGTCCGTTACGCCACCGAGCGCCACGGCTACACCGTCACGGCCGAAGGCAAAAACGGCCAGTGGCATAATTTGGAGAAGGGCGGCGAAAAGCTCCTGGTCAGCTCCGGCAAGGGCCAGGAGTACCCGCTCTACAAAAACCTGCACGACGAGCGCGATGCGGGAACCATTATCGAATTCGCCCAGGCGCGGGGAGAAGGCCGGAATGGGCCGGGCCTCAACCTGGGCGAAGTCCGTAAGGAACTCCGGACTTATTTGGGCGAAGTCGGCCCCGAGGTGGCCGCCCGCCCGGTTCCCCTCCAGTTTCCGGAGCGTCAGCAGGCCCCGGCGCTGCCGTTGTCCGGCTCGGAGGAAGAGCGCCGCGAGGCCTTGATTCGCCAGGTGCTCGGCGCCGACCGCGGCCTGACCGACCGCAGCTACCTGCACAGCCGCCACATTACCAACGAAACGATTGATAACCCGGCTTTTCAGCAGCGGATTTTCACCTCGCAGGAGAATAAGCACCACAACACGGCCTTCCCGTACTACAACGAGACGGGCATTGCCCAGGTCAGCTCGAAAAATCAGGAACCCGGGGCGCCGAAGTGGGACCGCTTCATTGAGGGCATGCCGAAAGAGGGCGTCTGGGTGTCCAAGCCCACGGAAGGCCCGAACACGAAGGTGGACCGCATCGTGGTGTCGGAGAGTCCCATCGACTCGCTAAGCTACCACCAGCTCAACCACCGCGCCGGCAGCCCGAATACCCTGTACGTGGCCACCGGGGGCACGCCCACCGAAAAGCAGGCGGAGCTGATTCAGCGCATCATCGACCGCCAGCAGCCCCGCGAAGTGGCCCTGGCCAACGACCGCGACCCCAGCGGCGTGCGCTACAACATCAATTACCTCAACGACCTGAGCCCCGCCCGCAAAATGAGCCAGGTCGGCGCCCTGGAAGTACCCGAGGGGAGCAGCCGCCCCGTGGAGTGGCACGCCACGACGGAGGGCAAGTATCACAACAAGATTAAGGTTGAGTTCAGCACCGAGAAGGCCCACGAGGGACGCACGGCCCTGGCCGAGCTGGGCCAGCGGGTCGAGGCCATTAACGCCGGCCAGAACCGCACCGGCGAGGAAGCCAGCTTACGGCTCGAAGTGCTGCGAACCAGCTCGCAGCAGTCGGTAGCCCGCGTAGTGGCCCCGCTCAGCGACGCGGCGCACCTGCTGGAGCTGGCCCAGTACCTGCACCAGCAGCGCGAGGCCAGGCTCCCGGCAGCCGAGCGCCAGGCCGGCGAGTTTATTAAGTTTGAGGCGCCGATTACCAAGGACTACAACCAGGACCTGGCCCTGACGGTCGCCGGCAAAAGCGCCGCCGAGATTCAGGCGTTCGCCGAGGCCCAGCAGCGCCAGTACCTGGAAGAAAAGCTGCTCAAGCAGCAGCAGGAAAACGAGGCCCGGCGCCAGCAGGAAGAGCAGCGCCAGCAGGAGGCCCAGGCCGCCGCGCGCGAGCGCGAAGCCAACAGCCCGGAAGCCCAACGCCGGCGCGAGCAGGAGGAGAAAGCTATTGGCGCCTTTATTGGCGGCGCCGTGGCGGGGGAAATGCGCGCTTCGCTGACTGCTGACGTGCCCCCGGGCCCGGTAGTGGAGGCCCCGGCCCTGCGCGAGGTGCTGCTGGCCAACGTGTACGTGCAGGAGCCCGCACCCCGACCCGAAGGCCCCACCTTCCCCGAGGCGGCCTACGCGCAGCAGCTGCGGGCTACGCTCGAGGCGGGCGGCGCCCAGGTGCTCGTGAACGGCAACACCCCCATCAGCAGCGCCGGCACCCAGGAAACGGATTTGCTGGTGAGCTTTAAGCGTGACCAGCCCGAAGCGGCCAGCCTGAGCCGAACCCTGGACATTCTCAAGCAGGAGCCGGGCGTAAGCGTCAGCGAAGCCCAGCAGCCGGCCAGCCGCGCCGCTTACTACGGCGAACAGGCCGAGGCGCAGCCCCTGGTTCTCCCCGCGCGCGAGGAGCCCCTGACGTTGCAGCGGGCTATCGTCTCCTTCGAGGGCGATGATAACCTGGCTACGGCCCGGGCGGCGCGCCTCTCGCTGGCCGAGGCCGGGGCGGGCGTCAGCGAGGTGCGCACCGAGCCCGGCTTCGCGGATTTCGTCGCGGCCAAGCACAGCTTCGAGGTAAGCTATCGCACCGACCAGCCCGAGCTACCGGTGATTGCCAGCCAGCTGCGCGACATTCGCACCGATGAGCAGGCGACGGTGATTGAATTCCCCGTCGTGCGCGCCACCCGCGAGTACGAGGCGAGCGTGATGCTCGAAACTCAGGGACGCCTGGCCGAGGCCGGCCGCTACGTCGAGCTAAGTAAACCCGGCACCAGCGTCGAAAGTCAAACCGAGCTGCGCGACGTCAGCCAGGAGCTGCGCGAGCTGGGCATGCGCGTCGGCCCCGTCGAAACGGGCAGCGGCATGGCCAAGGTGGAAGCCGGCTACCGCATTGACCAGCCCGAGCTGCCCCGCATTCACGAGGCGCTGCAAGCCGTCGGCCCGGAGCGCCAGGTGCTGCTCTACCAGGAACCCGGCATCATCACCGAGCGCAACGAGGCGCTGGCGCAGCTGCTCGAAAAGCCGGCGCAGCGCTGGTCGCCGGAGCAAACCGACCTGATTAAGGAAACGCTGGGCCAGCAGGTGCAGCGCCTGCCCTACGGCGAGCGGGAGGCCCCCGAAATTGCCCCCAAGGAGTGGAACACGCTGACGGTGGTAATCGAGCGGGGCGAGCCCGCCGAGCGCCTGCGGCAGGCTCTGGAGGAAGCCGGGGCTAAAACCCAGCTGGGCCTGACGGGCGAAACCCGCGCCATTCATTACATGGACGGCACCAGTTCGCCGCGCGCCGAGTACCAGGTGCTGCACCTGGCCTACCCCCCCGCCGCGGAGGGGGGCGGCCGGCTGACGTGCAAAAGGTATTGGAAAGCACGAACGAGGGTGGCCAAACCCTGCTGCTCGACCGCCACGGGGCCCTGCGGCCCGAGTCGCTGAACGCGAAGGCGTTTCAGGAGCAATGGCCCCTGGACCTGGCCGTACAGCCCTCCACCAAGGCCGAGTATGCGCCCCACCCCAACGGCGGGGGCATGGTGCAATCCACCGCCAGCGTGGATGCCTCGGTATACGTAGGGCCGGACGCCCGCGTGTCGGGCAAGGCCGTGCTGGAGGGCAACGTGCGCCTCGAGGACTTTGCCATCGTGGCGGGCGGGGCGCACCTGAGCGGCGACGCCCGCGTGAGTAAGCACGCCGTGGTGCTCGACGGGGCTGTGCTCACCGACCAGGCGCACGTGACGGACAGCGCCCGCGTGAGCGGCCAGGCCATCATCGAGCAACAGGCGGAGGTAAGTGGGCGCGCCCGCGTGAGCGGCCAGGTGCTGGCCAGCGGGGAGGCGGTTATCACGGAACAGGCCGTGGTGCGCGACCGCGCCCAGGTGCTGGAGCAGGCCCGCGTCGTGGGCGATGGGATGATGGGCGCCGAAACCAAGGTATTCGGCACCCAGCAAGTGGGGGAGCCCAACCCACCCAAGCCCAACTTTGAGCGCGTGGTGACGGGCCTCGAAATCAACGACGTATTCGCCAGGCGCGCCACGGATGGCACGCAGCTCACCGAGGACCAGCTTCAGGCGCTGCGACCCGCTACCAACGTGGAGGCGGAGGTGCGTCGCAGCTTGCAGCAGCAGGTGCAGAGCGCGGAAATCAGCGTAGATGCCAAGTCCTGGGCGACCGGCTTTTACGGCGGCGCCGTGCTGCCGCCCGACTACAGCGGCAACGCGGAAAAGTACCTGGTGCTGCGCCTGCCCAGCGCAGACGCCGCCGCCCAGGTCAGGCAGCAGCTGCTGGCCAGCGGGGGCCACGAGGATATCCACGTCGGCCCCGCGCTGCCGGTGGCCCGCCCCGGCCAGGCCCTGCGGGCGGAGGCCGGCGAAAATGACCACGAGCTTCGCGTGGCGTATCACCTGAACGGCCGGAGCCTGCCGGCCGTGCACGACGCAATTCGCGAAGCGCAGCAAACACCGGGCCTGGTGCGCAGCTTTGAGCGCCCGCTCGATGCGCTCGACCGGGCCGATGAGGTAAGTCGCCGGCCCGCCCTCGAAGCGGAGGCCGGCCGGGGGGTAGGGAGCGAGACGCAGCGCCCGGCCGGCCCGCTGGCTTATGAACTGCCACTCCCGGCTACCCGCGAATGGCTGGGCGGCGAAAGCGCGCCGACCCAGATGGGCTTACCACCGCGCACGGTGGAAAGCGGCGCGGCGGCGGAAAAAATGATTGCCATTCAGTTTGCCGAGCCGCCGCGCGGCGATGGCCAGCATCCGGGCGCCGAAAAGATGCGCCAGGAATTACTGGCGGCTTCTTTTGCGACCGTCGGGCCGGTGCTGCCGGTCGCCTCCCAGTCGCCGCTGGCGGTGGCGGAGGTGCGGGTGGCGTATCATCTGGGCCAGCGCGACCTCGGCGAGCTGACCCACACCCTGGATAAGCTGGGCAGCCAGCCGAACATCTTCATCAAGGAGTATCAGGAAGACCGCGACCAGCGCTTGCAGCAGCTGCGCACCAGCGCGACGGCCGAGGTCGCCCCCGTTACGCGGGAGCTGCTGGCCCGCGAGGGCGTGCGCGAGGCCAGCGGCCTGATTCGGGTGGTTCCGGTCGAGGGGCAGGCGAACCCGGAGGCCTACGCCAAGGATATTCGCCTGAGCCTGGAGCAGCGCGGAGCTACCGTGCTGGAACAGCCCGGCCTGGCCGCCCCCGGCAGCGCCCGCGTGCTGGAGTACCGCTACGACCTTCAGCAGCCGGGCGTCAACGTGCTCAGCCGCACGCTCGACGAGTTCAGCCACCAGCCCGGGGTGAAGGTGCAGGAAAACGAGCGCACCGAAAGCGCCCGCCAGCTGCACGCCGCCCTGAACCCGCCCAGCGAGGCCGCCGTGCGCGTGCCCGACCGCGAGACGGGGGCACCGGCACCGCTGGCCGCCCCCGCCTACAATGCGCGCGGGGAGGAAAAGCTGGCCGTGGTACAGATTGACGAGGTGGCCCAGCCAGCCGGTGCCCAGGCCCGGGGCAAGGCGGAAGGCGTGAAGGAAAACCTCGAAGGCGCGGGCGCCAAAGTAGGCACCATCAGCTCCACGGTCGATGAGAAAGGCATTCGGCACAGTGAGATGCTGGTGAGCTACCGCACGGATGAGCCCAGCATCGTGGCCATTAACAAGCAGCTCAACGCCGTGCCCGGCACCGGTGGCGCGGTATATGAGCACCCGGCCGACATTCCCCAGCGCAACCAAGCCGCGGCCACCCTCGAACGCGCCGGGGCAAGCCCCGCCCGCGCCGCCGGCGTCGAGGCCGGTCACTAAATCCCGGCATTTTTTCCCCACTTCCCCTTCTTTATCACCATTTTTCAACCCATGAGCCAGCACCAGAATAAAAACCAGTTCGAGATTACCGGCCGCTTACACGAAGTCCTGGCCGAGCAGCAGGTAAGCGATAAATTTCGCAAACGCGAATTTGTGCTTGACCTCGGGGGCCAGTACCCCGAGCACATTAAGTTTCAGCTGGTGCAGGATAAAACCTCCCTGCTGGACTCCTTTGCCGTCGGCACAGAAATTAAGGTCGAATTCAACCTGCGCGGCCGCATGTTTAGCAAAGAGGGTACGACTACCTACTTCACGAATCTGGAAGCTTGGCGCATCAAACCAGCTGACCCGCAGCCGCAGGCGGTCGCGGCTGCGCGGCAGCCGAATGCCCAGCTCTAGCCTGGGGCCCGTAAACGCGTAGCGAAGGTTCGGGGCGCAGCCCCGGCGGGCCGGGCTGTCCGGGGCTGCGCAGCCGCTGCGGTGCTGCGTACTACCCCCCCCCTCCCATCCCTGCTGCCAAAAAAAGCCCCGGCTGTGCGAACAGCCGGGGCTTTACCGTATGGCCCACCTCCTACGGCCAGCCACCCGGTGAGTGGGGAGAAGGAAAAAGTACCGTAGCGCAAGTATAGCACCTGCGGAATCAAGCCAAGTAAGTTGGGCAGTGGGGAGAAAATGCCGCCGGGACGAAATAAAGCTTTTTACGGGCATCATTATGTATTAAATACGCGTATAATATGCAAAAAGGTTCGTATCTTTAACCTGTTAACAACGCCACTTAACCCCCTCACTTTTATGAGCCAGAAGCCCGCCGCCGCCAAGAAAGCCGAGTACACGCACACGGACGTGTACCAGCTCATCACCGACCGTTTTATTGCGGCCCTTGAGGGGGGTACTATTCCCTGGCGCAAGCCGTGGAACGAGCAGTACGGCGCGCCGCGCAACTACGCCACCGGGCGGGCTTACACCGGCGTCAATGCCTTTTTGCTGCACTTCAGCAGTGAGGTACCGTTCTTTCTCACCTTCAAGCAGGCGCTTGACCTGGGCGGGCACATTCGCAAGGGGGCGCACGGCTTTCCGGTGGTGTACTTTCAAGTGAGCACCCGTAAGAACAAGCAGACCCAGGAGGAAGAGCGGCTGTTCATCCTGAAAAAGTACACCGTGTTTTCGGTGCTGGACGTGGAAGGCGTCGAGCTTAAGCTGCCCGAGCTGGCCCCGGCTACCCACTCGCCCATCGAGGCGGCCGAAGCCATTGTAAAAGGCTGGGCCGGCTGCCCGCCCATCGTCAGCAAGCAGCAGCGCGCCTATTATTCGCCGGGCCTGGATTACCTGAACATGCCCAAGGCGGAGAGCTTCACCAGCCCGGAATATTACTACAGCGTGCTCTTTCACGAGCTGACCCACGCCACCGGCCACCCCAGCCGGCTAAACCGCAACCTGAGCGGCGCGTTTGGTTCCGCTGACTACGCCCGCGAGGAACTGACCGCCGAAATGGGCGCGGCCTTTCTCTGCGCTTCGGCGGGCCTGACGGACCCCCAGCTGTTCGAGAATAGTACGGCCTACGTGCAGAACTGGCTCCACGCCCTGCGCAACGATAAAAAGCTCGTGGTGTCGGCCGGCAGCAAAGCCGCCAAAGCGGCCGGGCTGATTCTGGGCAACGATACGCCCGACGACGCCGAAGCGGCCCCCCAGCCCAGCGGGGAGGCCCCCAGCGGCGAAGTAGTAGCGGGGGGGAGGCGCCTCCCCCAGCTACCGCGCCGGCCGCCGCCGGGCCGGCCAGTGGGCAGGCCGAGGCGTTCACGCTGCGCACCTACCGCGCGAACATTCGCCGGGTGCTGACGCACCCCGCCTTTAGTGCGGTCGAGCGCAGCATCCACGAGGCCGCCGCCGCGAGGTATCAGAGCGCGGCCGGGCTGGGCCAGCTCAAAAGCGTGCTGCTGCTGCTGGCCGAGCGCTGGGAGGACGAGCAGCCCCCGCTCGACCCTGAGCCGGTGGGCGGTGGGCGGCTGCCCGAGCCGGAGCCGCTGGCCGAGCCGCAGCTAAGCGAGGACCACCACGAGGTAATTGCCTACGCCGTGGCCGCCTACGGCTACCTACGCCCCTTCAACGAGGCGCAGCAGGCCGGCGCGTTTGCCGACCAGATTGAGCGGGCCTACGCCATCCAAACGCCCGAAACCGAGCGCGTCTGTGCGGTGCTACGCGCGCACCCGACCTACGCGCTGCCCTTCCGCAGCCGGCACTAGTCGCGTGCCCGGCGCCTGGCCCCGCCGCCCGGCGTCGGGCCCCTTCGGGGCCGGTCCACTCCGCCTGACCGCATTTCCTTGTTTCACCAGCCGCCCCCGCGGCCTTTGCTAGTACGCATGTTTGCCCGCCCGCCGCATTTCAACGCTTCTGCCGCCCCTTCTTGGCAGGAACCCTACCTGGCCATCGAGCTACCCCCGCGCAGCCAAGTCGAGCAAGACCGCCTACGCCAGGTGCAGGACCTGGTGCAGGCCCAGCGCCTCACCACCGACCTAACCCGGCTCGCCGACGAGGTACGGAAGCTGCTGGGCGCGGGCTACCTCGTCGGCAGCGGCGCCGCGCATGTGTGGCTGCTGCGCGAGAGCGAGAAGGAGCGCCTGGCCATCATTGCCGACCACCTGACGACAGCCTACCCGTCCTGCCCCCAGGCCTGGCGTCGGCTGCCCACCCGCACCCGCCCGGCCGGGGACCGGCGCAGGCGGTCGGGCTAGTATTGTATTAATTACTTGTATTAAATGTAAATTATAAAATAATGATTGGGTTGAATAAGAAGTACTTACTTCTTGCTTTGCCCGTATGGTTGCTGCCCTTGCCCCCGCCGCTTCTTCCTCGCCCGTACCCGAATGGCACGGCGTAACCACGCTGGCTGAGCTGCCCGCTTCACTCACCTGGTCGGGCACCCAGC